>JACQFG010000167.1 GCA_016200155.1 Planctomycetota bacterium
AACGGCGGCTACGACACCCACTCCGATCAGGGTGCCGACGCTCCCGACGGCCAGCACTTCGCTGCCGCGGGGCCGCGAACCATTCGCCTGTGGGACCGTGGCAGCGACAAGGAGGTCCGTCGGTTTGGCGGCGCCGATGTCGTCGGCCAATCCGCCGTCTTTTCGCCCGATGGCAAGCTCGTCGCGGCCGGTATCGAAAAAGGCGGCATCCGCTTCTGGGACGCCGCCACCGCCACCGTCTTGCGCGATGTCCCTGCCCACCGGGCGACGGTCACGTCCCTCGCTTTTCCCGACGGCGGCAAGACGCTGGTCTCCGGTTCGCTGGACGGCACCGCCATCGTCTGGGACCTGGACCGCCTGCTGAACGAGACCTCCGCCGACAAGGCCGAACTCGAGCAGCTCTGGACCGCATTGGGTCAGCCCGATGCCGAAAAAGCAGCGCAGGCCATGCGCGCGTTCGCGGCTCGACCCAAGGAGACGCGGGCCTTCTTCAAGGAACGCATTCGGCCGATACCGATCGTCGATGCCAAACGTCTCGACCAGTTGCTGATTGATTTGCACAGTAATCAGTTCGCGGTTCGGCAGCGCGCGAATGACGAACTTGAAAAGCTCGACGGTCAAGCTCGTTCCGCCCTGGAAAAGGCATTGCAGGATGATCCCGCCGTCGAAACCCGCCGGCGCATCGAGACGCTGCTGCAAAGGTTAGAGCCGCCCATCAGTGCGCCTCATCTGCTTCGTAACCTTCGAGCGATCGAGGTGACGGAGCGCATCGGCACCGCGGAGGCGTACGCCTTTCTGCAATTGCTCGCCGACGGCGGCGCCGGCCATCGCCTGACCGAACAGGCCCGCGAGGCCGTGGTTCGCTTGACCAAACGACCCTGACGCCGAGGTTCCTATGCGCATCGCCATCGGCCAACTGTGGCAGGAAACCAACACGCTCAACCCGCTGCCGACGACGCTCACCGAATTCGAAGCGTTTGGCGTATTCGAGGGCGCGGCGCTGATCGACCAATTTGCCGAGACGAACGAGCTGGGCGGTTTCATTCAATCGTTGCGTGCCTGGCCCGAACAGCCGGAGATCATCGGCCTGATGCGCTTCGCCGCCTGGCCGAGCGGGCCGGTGGACGCGGCGACATTCCATGCGCTGATCGCGCGCACGGTGGATGCGCTGCAACGTGCCGGTCGTGTCGATGCCGTGCTGCTGGCGTTGCACGGTTCGCTCGTTGCCGAGTGCGAGGCGGATGTCGAAGGTCACTTGCTCCAGCGTGTGCGTGCGCTGATCGGCCCGAAGATTCCGCTTGTCGCCACGCTCGATCTGCACGCCAATGTCACGCGCCGCATGGTCGACAACGCCGACGTGCTGACGCTGTATCACACGGCCCCGCACATCGACGTCATGGGCACTGGCAGACGCGGCGCGGCGGCCCTGCGCCGTATGATGATCGACGGCGCCAAACCGGTGACGGCATTTCGCAAGCTGCCGCTCGTCGTGCCCGCCGAGCGCGCCAACACGCAGGATCCGACGAGTTTCAGCTACGGTGTCCGCAAGACGCTCGAAGGCTGGGAACGCAATCGGCACGTCCTCAGCGCAGGCCTCGCGACCGTGCAGCCGTGGCTCGATATCCCCGATCTCGGCAGCTCGGTTTTAGTGATCGTCGACGGCGACGCGTGGAAGTCGTGGAGCGAGGAGGCCTGCGCGAACCTGGCGAACGAGGTGTGGACGCATCGCCGCGACTACTTGCCGGAGCTGGTTGACGCCGCCGCCGCCGTTCGTGCGGCGTTTGTGGGGCACGTTTCCAACGTGCCGGCGCGGCATGACGGGCAAGTTGAAAACGTGCCCCACGGACTGACCGTCATCAGCGACAGTGCCGACGCGACCACGTCCGGCTCGACCGGCGACAGCACCGTCCTGCTGAGCGAGCTGATCAAGTACGATTGGCCGCGTCCGGCGCTCGTCACGCTCGTCGGTCCGGAAACGGTCGTCGAGGCGGAGCGTCGGGGAGTCGGTGCGGATTGGACCTCGTCGCTCGGAGCGTCGCGCAATCCGCGTGATTTCAAGCCGATCACGCTGCCGGTGCGAGTCGCAAATCTTTTCGATGCGAAGTTTATCTTGTCGGGCCATCTCGCGGAGAAGCTGCCGATCGACATGGGCCGATCCGCGGTGCTCGTTCACAAGAATGTACACATCGTCGTCACGAGCCGAACGGGGCCGCACTTTGCGCCGCAGCTTTTTCAAGCGGCGGGGATCGACCCATTCGCGGCGTCCGTGCTGATCGCGAAGAGCCCGTGCGGCTTCCGGGCAGCATACGCGGATCGCGCGAAGCAGATCTTCGTGGCACGCGCGCCGGGTTGTGCCCCGGCCGATTTCTGGACGCGGCCGTTCACGCGCATCCCGCGGCCGCTATGGCCGTGGGATGAGATGGAGTGGACGGCCAAGTAGCGGCGCCGCGCGGTCCGCGGGTTCGCTGCGGGCGCTAAACGAGGAATGGTTGACATCGACGCGCATCCTGTTACGATGGCCCCCGTTGCCCCCTTTCCTTCAGGAGTTCACCATGAAACGCATCGTGTTGTCTTTGATCCTTGCGGGTTCGCTGTTCGTCGGCGCCGACGCCGGCGAAAAAGATGCCGGCATCAAGCAGCCGCCGGCCGGGTTCGCGTCGCTCTTCAACGGCAAGGACCTGTCCGCCTGGAAGGACGCCGACAAGCGGCCCGAGTGGAAGATCGAAGACGGCCTCCTCCACTACACCGGCAAGGGGGGCAAGAACCTCGCCACTGCCAAGAAATACAAGGACTTCGAAATGTGGGTCGACTGGAAAATCACCAAGGGCGGCGACAGCGGCATCTACCTGCGCGGCCAGCCTCAGGTCCAGATCTGGGACAACAAGGAAGGCTCCGGCGGACTGTGGAATAACCCCGCCAAGAGCGACGGCAAGGTCCCGCTCGAAGTCAAGGACAAGAAAGTCGGCGAATGGAACTCCATGTACATCAAAATGATCGGCACCAAAGTGACCGTCGTGCTCAACGACACCATCGTCGTCGACAACGCCGTCTTCCTCCAGGGCAAGATCCCCGCCGACGGCCCCATCGAACTCCAGGTCCACGGCACGCCGCTCTGGTTCCGCAATGTGTTCGTCAAGGAGATCGTGCCGGACAAGAAGTGATGCTGGTGAGTGGTGAGTGGCGAGTGGTGAGTTCATCCCATTGATTCCACCACACACACCCGTTTTGGGACGATGGGACGAACTTTCTTGCAGCAACCGACCTTGACACCACTCACCACTCACCACTCACCACTCACCTTGACCTGGCGTATAATGAACTCGCTATCGCAATAGCCCTCATGCCGGAACGAAAAATGGACCTGAACGACTTCGGAACGCAGACTGCCGATTCGCGCAATAACGGCGAACAGCGCAACTACTATCGCCCGCCGGGGTACTATCCTGCGGAGGCGGGCAATCGGCCCGTGCAGTGGAAGATCGTGCAGGCCGGCGTCTTCGAACTCTGCGGATTAACCGCTCAGCATCTGCCCGCCGGCGCCTACAGTTGCTGTCTCAATCAGTACGGCGATGTCCAATTGATGACGCGCGATCTTCAAGTTGACGACCTCATCGACTTCGCCGATAGTTTGCCTGCCAAGATCCTGCTGGAGATCGAAAACTTCTGGAGCCTGGGCGATCTGTTTCTCAAGCACGGCTACCTGCATCGCCGCGGCTATCTGCTCTACGGACCGCAAGGCTCGGGCAAAAGCTCCGTCGTGCATCAGGTCGTGCATCGCATCATCCGTGCGGGGCACGTCGCCGTCTTTTGCGAGCATCCCGGCTTTCTCACGCGGGCCATGGAAGTCTTTCGCAAGATCGAGCCGGACCGCCCGATCATCTGCCTGTTCGAGGACATCGACGCGATCATCGAAATCCACGGCGACAGCGAACTTTTGCAATGGCTCGACGGCTCGCACCAGATCAACAAGGTCATCAACATCGCCACGACCAACTATCCCGAACGCCTCGATCGCCGCATCGTGTCCCGGCCGCGGCGGTTTGACCGCATCATCAAGATCGAATCGCCGACGGCGTCGATCCGCGACGCCTACTTCCGCAAGAAGCTGCCCGACCTGGTGACGAACGGCCAACTCACCCGCTGGATCGATCTCACGGAGGGCCTGTCGTTCGCGGCCCTGGCCGAGCTGGTCATCAGCGTCGCCTGCCTGGGCAACAACCTCGAAGAAACCGTGACGCTGCTGCGCGGCCTCGACGATCATCAGCCCAACAGCAAGGAATTCGACCGCCCCGGCGCCATGGGCTTCGGCTCCCCGCCGCGCCATCGCCATCGGGATGACAGTCTGCCGTTCTAACGCGAATCACGAAACGACGAAAGAACGAAAACACGAAATTCGGAGGGTTAGCCATGTTTCGCTGGATGCTGGTTGCCATGTTCCTGGCGGCGTCGAGCGTCGCCTATGGACAGAACGAGCCGAAGAAGGAAGAAAAGAAGGAAGAGAAGAAATCCGAACCGGCCAAGAAGCCGACGCCCGGGTTTCCCGACATCGACGAGTTCATCAAGAAGCTGCCGCCGGATTTGCCGAAGGTCCAGGTGGAAATGATTCGCAAGAACCTCGAGCTGGCGAAGAAGCGGTTCGACGAAGGACAGAAGCGAGCCGAGGACGCGCGCAAGCGAGCCGCGCAGTTTCAGCGGCCGCTGCCGGGGAAGCTCGGCATTCGCGCCGAGAATCGTCTCGGTGTTCGCGTGGAGAAACCCGGCGACGCGCTCATCGCACAACTCGGGTTGGCGGAAGGAAAGGGGATAGTGCTTGCGGAAGTGCGTGAGGGGTCAGCAGCGGCGAAAGCCGGATTGAAGGCAAACGACATCTTGCTGGAGCTGGCCGGCAAGGAGGTGTCGAGCGATGTGACGGCGTTCACGAAAACGCTCGACGAGATCAAGAAGGACACGCCGGTGGATGCCGTCGTTCTGCGCAAGGGCAAGAAGGAAACCGTGAAGGGGATCACGTTGCCCGAGACGCCGCCGCAAAAACGCCAGCTTCAGTTGCAGCGTCGCATCAAGTAGTCCTTGTTTAGCGCCCGCAGTGAAGCGCCCGACGCCCCGGCGCATGACGGCGGGCGCTAAACGAGGAAAACATGGGAAAATACGTCTACGAATATCCGCGCCCGGCGGTGACGGTGGATATCGTAATCGTCACGCGCGAGCAGAAGCCGCGCGTGCTGCTCGTCAAGCGGAAGCACGAGCCGTTCCAGGGGATGTGGGCGACGCCGGGCGGGTTCATCGAGATGGACGAATCGCTCGACGCCGCCGCCAAACGCGAGCTGTTCGAGGAGACCGGCGTGCGCATGGAGAAGCTGACGCAGCTCCACGCGTTCGGCGATCCGAAGCGCGACCCGCGCGGCCGCAACATCGCGGTGGCGTATCTCGCCGTCGTCGATCCAGATGACTTGCAGCCGCGCGCGGGCGACGATGCGGCCGAGGTCGGCTGGTTCTCGTTGGCGCGGCCGCCGAAGCTGGCGTTCGATCACAAGCATATTCTCGCCGTCGCCCGGAAATTCTTGAAGTCCCGTGGTGCAGGCGGCTCGCCTGCACGCAAGTAAACCCGTGCAGGCGAGCCGCCTGCACCACGGTCATCCCGCCATGCCTGATCCAGTGATTGCATACATCGCGCTGGGCAGCAATCTCGGCGACCGTCGGGCGATGCTCGACGCCGCCATCGAACGGTTGCGCTTGCAGCCGGGCATCGAAGTGCTGCGCGTTTCATCCTATCACGAAACCGAGCCGGTCGGCGGGCCGGCGGGGCAGGGCAAGTATCTCAACGCGGCCGCGGAAGTGCGGACGACGCTCACCGCGCCGCAACTGCTCGGCGTGCTCCAGGCGATCGAGGCGCAGCTCGGCCGGGTTCGCGCGGAACGATTTGGGCCGCGCACCATCGATCTCGACGTGCTGTACTTCGGCAGCGAGATCATCTGCACACCGGAGCTGATGGTTCCTCATCCGCGCCTGCACGAGCGGACCTTTGTGCTCGAACCGCTCGTGGAATTGGCGCCTGCCATGGTCGATCCCATGCGCGGCAGCACGATCCAGGACCTGCTGCGCGAATTGCACCGCCCGCAGCAACCGCGGCGGGAGCTGGCGGGACAGAAGGCGGTGATCGTCGGCTCGTCGCGAGGAATCGGCAGCGCCATCGCCATTGCCCTGGCGGACGCCGGCGCGGACGTTTTTCTGCACGGCCGGGGCATGACCGAAGCGTTAGCACGCACCTCGATTGAATGCCAGTACAAGGACGTCAAGGTGCATACTCTGGATGGCGACCTGCGCAAGGACCTCGATTGCACCCATTTGATTTCCGAATCTTGGCGGCGGGCGCACGCCGTCGACATCTGGGTCCAATGCGCGGGAGCAGACATCTTGACCGGGGACGCGGCAATGTGGCCCTTTGACCGGAAGCTTGAAGAGTTGTGGCAAGTCGACGTTCGCGCCGGAATGCTGATGGCCCGATACGTGGGCGAGCGCATGAAAAAACAAGGCCGAGGCGTGATCCTGACTATGGGCTGGGACCAGGCCGAGACCGGCATGGCGGGCGACAGCGGCCAACTCTTCGGCGCCGTCAAGGGAGCCGTGATGGCGTTCACGAAAAGCCTGGCGCTCGAACTTGCCCCGGAGGTCCGCGTCAACTGCCTGGCCCCCGGCTGGATCCGCACCGCCTGGGGCGAGCACGCCTCCGCCGCCTGGCAAGAGCGCGTCCTCGCCGAGACGCCGCTTGCACGCTGGGGCACTCCCGAAGACGTCGCGCAGGTGGCGCGCTGGCTCGTCTCGCCGGCGGCGCAGTTCATCACGGGTCAAATCATCCGCATCAACGGCGGCGCCGTGCGCGCTTGATCTTTCCTTGCGGACCGAGCCAGCCGCCGTAGGGACAAGCTGCTAGCTTGTCCCGGAAGTGCGCGGCAGCTTCCGCGAGTTCCGGGACAAGCTGGCAGCTTGTC
>JACQFG010000168.1 GCA_016200155.1 Planctomycetota bacterium
CGAAGGCAAGCGCTACAACAATCCCAACGATCTCACCATCGACTCCAAGGGCCGCATCTATTTTTCCGACCCCCGCTATGGCTCGCGCGACGGCATGGAAATCCTCGATGAGAAGGGGCGCACGATTGAGGGCGTCTATCGCATCGATCTCGACAAGAAGGTCACGCGCATCATCGGCCGGGAACTCGATCGGCCCAACGGCATCCTGGTCTCGCCGGACGACAAGTACCTGTTCGTCGCCGACAACAACAACAGCTCGCTCAAGGGGGCCCGCAAGTTGTGGCGCTTCAATCTGAAGCAGGACGGCACGGTCGATTTCGCCAGCAAGAAGATGCTCTACGACTGGGGCCTGGGCCGCGGTCCGGACGGGCTCAAGCAGGATCGCGAAGGCAGGCTTTACGTCGCCGGCGGACTCAACAAGCCGAGCCCGCCGTTCGAGCCGGCCACCGACAAAAAGGGCGGCATCTACGTCCTCACGCCCGAAGGCAAGCTGCTCACGTTCCTGAATGTGCCGCGCGACGAAGTCACCAACTGCGCGTTCGGCGGCGCCGACCTCAAGACGCTCTACATCACCGGCGGCGGCACGCTCTTCAGCATCCGCACGACCACGCCGGGCCGCGTGTTATTTCCGTCGAAGTGACGCCTCGCTCGCAAACGCGGGCTAGATGTCCGTTTCATAGGTTGCTGAGCAGTTGATTCGTAGCCGCGTTCGCCAGAACGCGGGCTTTCGTGGGCGTTCTGCCCCCGCGTTCTGGCGAACGCGGCTACGACATTGCGCAAGGATTTATGAGATGGCCATCTAGGTCACGAAAAATCGCGCATCCCATTTGAATCACTCTCCCAGCCCAGCCAGCAGCTCTGCGTGATTGTGGATCTGCCGCCACGCCAGCGCCAGGTCGCGCACCCAAACCGTCGGCTCCAGCAGGATTGGATGATGCAACTGCACGCAGCCGGCATGCGCCCGCTCCGCTTCCGCCAGCGACGCGCCGCGGCGGTACCGTTTCGGCGATCGGGCCGTGTGCGCCGCTGCGAAACCTTCGTCCATGGCGTATCCCTCCGCGCGCAGCGCCTTGACCACGCGCTCGCGCGACAGCCCGAAGGCCGACTCGTCGAGCTGGAAGCCGAGCTTGAAGAACGCCGGCAGATCGGGTTCGTCGGCCTGCACGAACGGCCGCACGCCCGGTACGTCCGCCAGCGCTTCGCACAGCAATTTCACGTTGGCCCAGCGCAGCGCGTTGCGATCGTCGAGCTTCTGGCACTGGGGCAAGAGTAGCGCCGCCTGCAATTCCGAGAGCGGGCAGACGATGTTCCCGGCCCGCGTCAAATGATTGCGTGCCTGCTGCGCAAGGCCAGCGTTGTTCGTCAGCAGCGCCCCGCCGCGGCCGGCTGAAAGCAGCTTCGACCCGCCGAAGCTGAGCACGCCGACGTCGCCCCACGTGCCGGCGCGTCGGCCGTCGATGATCGCCCCGGTCGCTTGAGCCGCGTCCTCGACAACTTGCAGCCCTCGTTCACGGGCCAACTCCATCAACGCCCGCATCGGCACGCGGCCGCCGTGAATGTGCGACGCCACGATCGCCTTCGTTGCCGGCCCGATCGCGGTGCGCACGGCGTCGATCGACAGGTTCCAGCTGCGTGAATCGACATCGACGAGCACCGGCGTTGCGCCGACGGCGTGGATGCTCAGGAAGTTGCCCGGGTAGTCGTAGTCGGCAAGGATGACCTCGTCGCGCGGTCCGATCTTGAGCGCCCGCAAGCCGAGTTCGACCGCGTAGTTGCCGCTGCCGCACAAGAGGACGTGTTCGACCTGATGATAGTCGCGCAGCCACGCTTCGAGTTGATCGCACTTCCCGGCCTGATACTTGCCCCACCAGCCTTCGCGGCCGGCTTGTTGCAGCACGTCGAGGATCTCCGGGTCGGCGCTCGGCCAGGCGGGCGGGCCTTGCGGCCTCAGCGGCGTGCCTCCCAGGATCGCAGGCAGACTCATGGCTTTTTCTCGTTGGTAAGGCAAACGTTGTTCGTTTACCAATCGTCATACTATTGGCGATTTCTTCGTGTTCTTGGTGTCCTTCGTGGTTCCTTTATGGTATCATCCCAGAAAACCAATTTCTCCATGCGAGGTTCGATTATGCGATTTCGTCTGATGGCAACCGCGGCGGTGCTGGCGGTCCTGGCCGGGTCCACCGGCGTGCAGGCGGCGTGCTGCTACTTTTCCGCAAAGAACGCCGACATTCTCCAGCCCGCCCAGAAGGTATTCATCACCTGGGACCCGAAGGAGAACCTCGAAACCTTCACCGTCCAGCCCAAGTTCGAAGGCAACGCCCTCGACTTCGGCATGGTCATCCCGACGCCGACGCAGCCCAAGCTCAACGAGATGCCGCGCGATTTCTTCAAGCACCTCGCCATCTACACCATCATGAAGCAGCGGGCGTTCCCGCATTCAAACCTGCTCTATCTCGGTCGCAACCGGGGCCGTGAGCTGCAGGACCGGCTGTCTAACTTGCGCGACGCCAAGGGGCAGGGGAAGGAAAACGAAGGGGCCGCTCCGCCCCGTCCCAAGGTCATCGTGCTCGAAGCCGGGCTCGTCGGCTCGCTCGATTACAAGATCATCAGCGCCGAACGCGCCGACG
>JACQFG010000163.1 GCA_016200155.1 Planctomycetota bacterium
GATATAGCGATCAACATCTATGATCGCGAAGGGATCGCCGCCTACACAGGCAACCTGGCTGACGTGGTCCTAGCTCGCTGCGATTGGCCTGGCGCGGAAAAGCTGGCCCGCGAAGCATTGGAGCTGTCGGAAAAAATGGTCCACCGGCTGTTGACCGCCATTAACTGCCGACGCCTCGCCAAGGCCCTGGTGCGGCAAGGCAAGCCCGCGGAGGCGCTGCCGTTCGCCTGCCGCGCGGTCGAGATTTTCACCCGGCTCGGCTCGACCGACCTCGAAGAGGCCCGCGCCGTCCTGGCGGAATGCGAAGGCTGACGCGGCCGGGCTGGCTTGCGTCCTTTGCGCGGCGCGCGTATCATGAAACCTGGCGAACTCACAGGAGCGATCCATGCCTACCCTTGTCGTTGAGAATGTTCCGCCCGACGTCTACGAACAGTTGCAGCGCAGGGCGGCTGACGAAAAGAGAACGCTGCAAGCGGAGACGTTGCACCTGTTGGCAGAGGCATTGGGCAGGCCGGCGCCGCGCGTGCCTGATTTGATCCCCTGCGAGGAAATCTCGGCGCCATTTGACATTCCGCGTTCCAGCGTGCCTGTCACGGTCGCGGCATACGACGGGAAGAAACGCTGGCCTGATCCTCTCGACGAGGACGCGCCGGAGGCCGCGCAATGATCTATGCTGCTCCCCCGGTGGACGAGCCGATTACCCAGGCAGACATCATCGATGGTTGTCCCCTTTTCGGCATCGAGGCGAAAGGGACGGCAAACGATCTGATCACGCCGCCTGCCCGGTGGGTTGAGCGCGTAATCGTGCTGACGCAGGCGTGCGATCTTGCCCAAGCCAAAGCGACAAAGGTTGCCGTCGCCATTGTGCACGCGGCGCAGGATTTGGTCGACCGCGGGATCATGAAGGGCACAATAATTCGCGACCAGGTGAGACGCGGCTTGGTGTATGGCTGGTATTTCCTCCCCGCGGCGCCTGGCTCCATTGCAATACAGGAATCTCTCATTGACCTCCGCGATCTGCACACCGTCCCCCGCGCCGTTCTCGAGCGCTTGATTGCAGACGGAAAACGAGTGGGCCGTTTTCTATCTCCCTATCGAGAGCATCTTGCCCAACATTTCGCGATTACTTACATGCGGATCGGTTTGCCGGCGCCGTTCGAAAGCGAATCGTAGTATTGATTCTGCGCATCTCCGACTACTGGCTGCAATGACAGCGTATCAGCCATCACCACCACCAGCCGAACGCCAGCACCGCGAGGGTCGCCAAACTAACCACCGGCATGAACGGCCAGAACGGTTTGCCGCGCGCCAGCCAGGGGCCGATGAACATCGCGATCAGCTTGGCGGCGACGTAGAAGAGCACGACGAGAACCGGCGGCAATAGACTCGCGGCGGCGGCGAGAGCGGCGACGTCGGCGGGCGCCATGCGGAACAGGTAGCCGCAGCGCCCCCATGACATCAGCGAGAAGATCCTGATCAGGCCCCACTTGATGGCAACTGCTGGATTCGACGAATGGCCGTGGTAGGCATGATACACGTCAAAGAGCAGCATGGCGGCGATGAAGACGAGCCAGATCTCGACGAACTCGCGCTGCGCCGACATTCGTTTCAGGTCGGACCAGGTGGCGACGGCAAAGGAGCCGAGCAGGAACGCCAGACCGAACTGCTGCCAGGCGGCCAATTGCAGCGACACGTTGACGCCATCGAGCCAGGTGGGAGGATTCATGGGATCAGCGCCAGTGGTTCAGCACAATGTACTCATTCGCGATCGGCACGTTCGCCGCTTCGAGCTTGCGAATGGCAGTCACGATGCCCTTGGAGGTCAAGTTGCGCGTGGAGTCGTGTTCGCGGCGAACAACAAGGATGCCGGGATGAAGGCCTTGTGCTTCCGCGATGAGTTGATGTAATTCGTCGTAATCGTCGTAATTTGCGGTCAGGGAAACACGGTCGTCGCGAATCGCGGTGGTGAGTTGCACAGGATCGGACCGACCGAGCATGCCGACCGAAGCCGGACGCTCCACATCATGACCGGCCTTCTGCAGGAGGCGTATCAACAAATCGGAAGACAGGTCTTCATCGAGGTAGATCCTCATAAGTCGAGCTGGGCGCGCTCCTGGGGAGACATCGGTCGGTACTTTCCACCCGGTTTGTCCAGGCCGATCGCTTTCATGAAACGCTCTTCTCGGTCGAAATCTTCCTTGATCTCGGGTGGATCACTTTGGCAATAGGCAATCGCCTCCTGGACGGCTTCGAGCGGCACATCATAATCGGCCGCGATTTCCTCGGGCGTCCTCGGTTCTTCGGCACTCATGAACATGCCGAAAAGCGTTCGGGCGCGAATGCGTCTGCCGCGAATGGAGAGTTGCTTAAGCTTGGACTTCGGATCCCGCTCCAGGTATTTCCAGGTTGTAGTCGTAGGTTCGCTCATGCCTGAATTGTACCCGATTCCAGCGCAGCGAGAAAGCCGTTTTTCGCGCGGCAAATCACCCTCCCGGCTGCCGCCCGCAGTTGCCATAATAACCGCATGAAGCTGCAAGTCGGCGAACGACTGGAGGGGGCGGGGCCGGAGCACCAGCCCGGCGGGTATGTCATCACCTCCATCGTTCGCGAAACGCCCTGGCATGGCGTCTACACCGGCAAGAAGATCTTCTACAACTTCGACTTCACCGCCAAGCGTGTTCGCGAGACCGATGAACTCGAATGGCTCGACGTCTTCATCCGCACCAATCGCTATCCGATTCTCGACGACCCGGCTTACGTTCAGCAGCGCCGCGCGTTGGCGCGCGCGGAAGTGCGGGCCATCCTCGGCAATCGGCATTCCAACCTCTGGCCCGAACCACTCGATCTTTTGGAGATCGACAACACGCGCGATCGCTTTGCCTTCGCGGACAACCAGCGCGGCAACGAGCCGGTCGTCGTCTACACCCGGCCGCAGGGGCGCTTCACCGCGGACTGGCAGCAGCAGATTCTGCCGATCTCGTCGGTGCTGTCGGTGCTGGCGGAATTGTTGGAGTTCCTCAAACAGGCGCACGCGGAAGGATTGCTGCTGCTCGGGCTGGGACCGGCGTCGCTGCTCATCGATGCCAGTGATCGCATTCACTACATCGGCACCGAGATGGTGCTCGCCCAGCAGAGTCCATTGCTCAAGGATGCGACGCCGGCCGCCGTCTGGCAGCGGCTCTTCCCCGCCGACCGTTTCACGCGCGGTTATGCGGCGCCGGAGTGCTTCGACCCGGCGAAACGTCCCGACGCCCGCGCCGACCTTTACGCCTGGGGCACGTTCGCGTTCAGCTTGATCGCCGGCATCGATCTGATCAAGATCGCCCACGAGCAGGGCCGGCCGTGGATCGACTTCAATGAAGCGCACTGGAAACAGCTCGAGAAGATGCTGACGCAGTTGCCGCGCAATGCTCTGACCCTGTGGGCCGAACAGCTCGGCGTCGAGCCGGCCGGCTTCCTGCAGGATTGGCCGCGGAACTTTCTGACCGCATTTCGCTTGCTGCTCAGTCGCGATCCGACGCGCCGGCCGCGCACCGTGGCGGACCTGCTGACGTGGGTGGTCAGTCCGCCGCCGCCGCCGGTCGCGGGAGTGATCGCGTTGCACACTGATGCGGACATGGCCAAACTGCTGATCGATTGCGCCGGCGCCGACACGGGACTGGAAATGACCGTGCAATGCAGCCGCCACGCGCCGGCCCAGGATGTCACCGTAGGCACTAAGGTTGCCGAGGGCCCGCTGCGTCCGCAGTTGGACCTGCGCAAGCTGCCGTTGACCACCGATCCGATCTACTACACCGTCTTCACGCGGCGCAAGCAGGGGAATGATTACGTCCATTCCCCAGGAATCGGCGCCCATCTCTGGCAGCCGACGGAGCAGAACCTGCGCACGTGGATCGAGGAGCAGGCCGCCGGCGCGCTCGACGGGCAGCAAATCCCGCCGCGCGTCAGCATGGTGCTCGGCGTCGTCGACGTGCGCTCGGCCACGGAAAGCCTGCTCGCCTCGCCGGTGCCGCGCGTGCGCGCCTGGGGATTGCGGCGCGTCGAGCAGATGATGCGGACGCAAGGGCGCACCGAGGCGCTCGAATCGCTGCTGTGGCGATTCCTGGCCGACCCGAACGTCGAGGTGCGTCAGTCCGCCGCGACGACGCTGTGGACCTTTCATCCGCAGAAAACCGATGCGCTCCTGCTGCGGCTCGTCGAGGCGCTCGAGGCCTTGCCGGTCGATGCTCCGGTCCCGCTCATGCACTTCCTGCGGCAACTGCAATTGCCCGAGGAGCGCATTCGCGGCGTCTGGCAGCAGGTCGAATCAAAGCGGCCGACGGAATGTCCGATCTGCCGCAAGACCTTGACGATCGGCAGTCGGACATCGCACCTTCAGACGGAGCATGGCTACCTCTATTACCAGGGAGATCTGCTGCCGGCGTCGGCGGTGTTCGCGCATCTGTGGGAACGCGCGTTTCAGCAGCAGGATCGGCACGCCCATGAAGAACTCGTCGGCATGTACACGAACTTGCCGGAGACGCGCAATAATCCGACGGCGGCCGCCAACCGCTATGTCGCCGACCTGCGCGAGTACCTCCTGGGCGAGACGAAGACGGGGCTCGCGAAGAATATTCCGATTGCGTTGCCGTACGAATCGGTGGTCGCGTATCAGACGAACCTGCGGCTCAGCAAGCTGTTTCTGCCGATCGCGCGGCAGCTGCTGGGCTCGCCGCAGCGTCGCCTGCGCGACCTCGGCGCGCAGAGCGTGCTGCCCTACCTGCTGGAAAGCCTGCCGGTACGGGTCACGGTGGAGGATGTGCGCCGGCGGTTGAACACGGTGTGCGGCGACCTGGATCACACTGATTTGCAGATCGAGCTGTGCCGACAGCTCGGCCAGCAGGGCATCGATCAAAACGTCGTCGGCGCCTGCATCGCGCAGTTGCAGGACGAACGGCTCGTCGTTTGCTCCGAATGCAAGTCGGAAGTCCAGATGCGCGACTTCGAGCTCCACCTGCGGCGCGCGCATCAGATTTTTCAGTTCCGCGGCACGCGCAAGCCCTACGTCGACATCCGCGAATCGATGCTGAAGGCGGTATGCACGCCGCCTGCGGATGTTGCGGCATGGAAAAGCCTGGAGGCCCTCGCCGCGGACAAGCATCCGCAAGAGACCGAGCGGTTCCTGGTTGCGTGGCTCTACCAGTACATCAAGGAAGTGCCGGTCGATCAGCGCGGCATGACGATGACGGCGGTCACGGAACTTTTGATCGCGGCGGGGGCGGCAGATCGATTGCTGAGCGTGTTCGTTGGGCCCAGCAAGAACGCCTCGTGGGAACAGCTCGGATACCACATCGCGCTGGAGTTGATCGGCCGACTGCCCGGCCCGGTGCCTGCAACGACCTTGCCATTGCTGCTGCCGCTGCTTGACAACAAGGACCTGCCGAGGCGATCCCGCGAGAATGCGGTGCTGGCAATGCTGCGTGCGCTCGGCAAGGACAGCCCGCAGTTGGCCGACGTGTTGCGCGCCTACGTCGCGCAGAGCAGCAAGAAGCGCGGCGTCGAGAAGCTGCAGCAGCTCGAACAGCGGTTCGGCCACGCTCCGATGCTCGATCGCGTGACGCAGGAGATCGACGGCGAAATCCGCATGAGCTGTCCGCGCTGCCCGACGGAGCTGCGCAAGAAAGAGATGGTCGGCCATCTGTGGGACAAGCATCACCTGGTGCTGGACGGCGAGCGCGTGCGCGAACCGTGGCGCGTCATCGAGGACTGGGTCGTCGATTACGGGCTCGAAAAAGATCCGGCGGTGTTGCAGCGTTGCCGGGAGCTGGCGGCGAAGGACGATCCGCAGACCGGGCTGGCGAAGCTGCAGCGTCTGCTGTATCGCCGCGGCTTGCGCGATCGCGACCTGCTGTTCGAGCTGCGCGCGCTGGTGAAATCGCGAAAATCGACGCTGTGCCCCCATTGCTGCGCGACGATGCCCATCGCCGATCGGCCGGCCGTCGATCCCTTGAAGCTCGACGGAGGCCGCCTGCACGGTTATGGCTATGTTGCGGAGGTGCGCGAAGGAGGCCTGGTACCGTCGCTGCGTCTGGAGTCGCCTGATGCGATTCTGTTCAATGCGCGGGAGCCGGGCCGAACCATGACGCGCCTGGGCGGCATCCTGCTGTTCGTGATTCCGGTGATGGGGATCGTGTATTTTCTCACGCGTCTGGTCCCGCTCGAGGTGCCCGCGGTCGTCAGCGCCGCCGTGGCCGTCGGGGTCGGACTGCTCTGGACGGGGTTCTTGTTCCTGGCCTGGCCGAGTCCGGGGCCGGCGCGGCTGCGGCTGGTGAAAGCAGTCTGGAACCTGCTCGTTCCCGAAATCCTGCGCGAGAAAAAGAAGGGCCGCAAGGCGTGGAACTTCCTGCATGGCTTGATGGAGCTGTCCGACGAGCTGGCGCACTTCAAGCTGAACGAGGACCTGCTGCTCGATTGCTGCGAGAAGGCGAGCGACGCGGGCGTCTCCGATCCCTGGGCGTGCATCTGCCTGGCGAGGCTCAGCCGACGTTACCTCGCCGATCGGCGCGATCACGGCGAACCCTGGGATGACTTTGTCCTGACCCTGGCGAGCGAGTGTTTCAAGGGGAAGCTGCCGCTGTCTTTTCTGAGCGATCTGCTGGCCAACTTTCACGGAGCCGAACGCTCGGCCTGGAGCAAGAGCGATCTCAATCGGCTGCCGATATTGATCGCCCATCAGGCGTTTTCCGCCGATGTTGACGTCGACGACTGGTTCAACCTGGGCCGAGCGTTTCCCGTGCTGAACGTGGTGCTGAATCTTGAGGCGCGCTTCCAATGGCTGCAGTTTCATGCGCTGTGGGTCCAGCGCAATCGCAAGCCGTGGGAGGCCGCCGGCGCCGCGGTCAACATGCTCGACCTGGCGAAATCGCCCCGGTCGGTCGAGGAGCTGCTGTCGTTCTATCCGGACGTGCTGCTTTACGTCGCCAAGGCGAATCTCGTGATCGGCGGCAAGGGCGTCTGGATCGAGGGCGTGTGCGTCACCGGCTACCAGATCGGCACCGAGATCTTCGTCCAGCGCGGCGAGCGCGGCCACGAATTGAAGATCGGCACGCTGAGCATCCGCTGCACGGAAAACCCCCGGCCCTACCTCGACGAGATTCGCCGCTGGCTGCGCTGGTATTTTCTGGAGTTCCTGCCGACGGTGTCCAGCAAGCCGCGCCCGCTGACGGAGAGTCGGCACCGCATGTGGCCGCTGGACAAGGTCGCCTGCCCGGAATGTGTTCGGTTGCTGGTAGCGTGCCCGGGGGATCTGGGGGTGGGGTTGAAGTAAGGCGAGCGTCGAGGCGTAAGCCCGACGTGGACGATCACTCAACGCCATTGCGATTTCTGATGCGCCCACTTCTGCGCCGGCGTCATCTTCGTGAAGTCAGGTTCCTGGCCGTTCAACCGGCCGCTTACGCGGCTCGGCGCGCCGGGTTTCTTCTTCATCGGGACGCTGATCGTCGTGCCGTTGCCGCCGTAGCTCATGACGTTCGTTTGCAGGACCAGGTCGTCCTCCAGCGAGCGCTGCGGCTTGATGCCGAGCTGCTGCAGGACGCCGTGATACGCCTTCACCGCTTCCTCCGCGGTAATCTCGCCGTCCGCGATCCAGCGCAGGAATCGCACGAACGCAAGCTGGTTCTCCGCGTTGTTGATCTTGCGGCCAAACAGAGCGACGCGCGCTCCGTACTTTTTCGCCTCGCTGAGCAGCTTGAAGGCGTCATAGGTCGTGCCGGCCGAGCCGCCGAGGATGCCGACGACGAGATGTGGGTCGTAGCGGACCAGATCCTCCATCGCCTCGGGGCCGTGATAGACCATCTTGAGGAAGATCGGTCGGCCTTTCGCAGTGACGCCGGCAAGAGTGCGCACGATCGCGTCGTTGATGTAATCGGGAAGCTTGCTCGCCTCGACTGATTCGGGACGGTTCGGATCGAACACTTCCAGGAAGTGCCGAAAACCCTTGCGTTCGGCCTCGACGCGAAATTCCTTGTAGCGTTCGAGAGCCTCGCGGTCGATAACGTTGTCGTTCTGGAATGTAAAGCTGTACAGTCCGAGATTGGCGCCGCGATGCCGCTCATTGTCAGCGCATTCGATGTGGCCGCACTGGATGTGATCGAGAGTCGCCGTGCGGAAAGGCAACGCCGGCTGGCCTCCGCTGCGGCTGCCGCGCATCACGTGGATGTCGGTGGTGTCGTTGGCGCGAGCCGCTGGTGTAATGGCACTGTTATCGAAGATGCGATTTTGTATGTTGAGGATTTCATTGGTGTGGGCCGACATCAGCATGATATCGACGAGGCCCTGCGTGACGATTTGCTCGATCTGGTTGCGATATTCCTGCAAGGTGCGATATTTTCCTTCATGCATCTCCGGCGATCGGCCCGTGGCCGTGATGCCGAAACCCATGTCGGCGTCCTTGGCGTCGGCGATGATGAAATCGCGCGCACGCTGCGGATCGGCGTGAATGCGAGCCAGTTTTTCGTCGAGAGATTTCTTCATGGAATAAATGACCTGGAGCCCGTGTGGCAATCATGTCAATTGCTGATTCACCTTCAAACCAATGACCCGGCGGACTGCGACTACCAGGGCCGCATGAATCACGAAATAAACTACCGCGAAAAACAGCAGGTAGGACTGATAAAGGTCGAGGTACTCATGCCGTTGATCTTCGCCAATCCTGGAGAGAATCGTCGGAAGAAACCACCAGATCGTGAAAATCAAGAGAAACAACCAGCACGCCAGGGCGTGCGCGCGATCGGTGAAGTGCCAGGAGACCATACTCAGAAAGACAGTGAAGCACGCAGCGTACAGAAAGAGCAGGCCATGGAACGCCGCCTGCGCATCGCGTGGGTAGGGGCGCAAACAAGTCGGTACAGCAATCAGCAATGCCCAACAGCACAACGTGGCGATCATCCAACCCTTGGCGCGAGGCGCTTTGAAACAACGAATCATGCCGAACACCCACACAGCAATATTGACCAGAAGCGGAGCCAGCACGGCGAACGCCGCCACTCCCATGATGAAGGGATTCGGCATTGTGTCCACGTCGAACGGGCGAGGTTGACCATCGGCAGTCCAGTACTGAAACAAGAGCCCCAACGAGACCGTCGCGGCAGCCTGGATGCTCTCACCGATCAGGATCATCAGGAGTCCGAGCCGGACCGTGTTCCATGCAGCCGCCTCTGCTGCCGGGTCAGCTTTCAGAACGTCGCCCGAACGCCGCCGATTGCGTTTTTCGGTCGGGGTCGCGGGGAGCGGACGATTGCAGCCTGGACATACGCCGGCGCCGATTTCGTCGGTGGTGAGCGCCAGGTCGCAGTGCGGACAACATCGGCCAAGCATTGGTCGTTTCTCTGAAGGCGGCGACTCATTTCCGCGCGCTGGCCCATGCGGAACGAGGAATCGCGCGGTCGGCCGGTTTTTGCGCGGCCGTAATCACTGTCGCGGCAGTTTTTGTCGGCCCGGCCGCTAACCGCATTTCCACCTGCCCGATCGTCTCACGCAACACGCGTGCCGAGTTGTAGATTGCCAGGCGCTCCTTTTGGGTCAACGCCAGCTCGATCTGCTTGCGCACACCGCCGCAGCCGACCTCCGTCGGCACCGACAGGCACACGTCGCGCACGCCGTAGGGCCCGTTGACGAGCGAACTCACCGGCAACACGCGCCGCGAGTCCAGTGCGATGGCATGCACGACTTCGCGGATCGACAGGCCGACCGCGAATCCTGCGCCGCCTTTTTGCTTGATGACCTGGGCGCCGGCCCCTTTGGTCGCGTCGAAGACTTCCTTGGCCGTGCTCGCGTCGAAGCCGGGCCATTGGTCGATCGGCAAACCGTTGATGGTCGCGCTCGACCAGATCGGCACCATGCTGTCGCCGTGCTCGCCGAGGATCAGGGCATTGACCTGCGTCGGCGGCGCTTGCAGCTTCTTGGCGAGATTGCTGCGGAATCGCGTCGTGTCAAGCACCGTGCCCAGGCCGATGACGCGCTGCCAGGTCAGGCCGAGCTGCTTGACCGCGAGATACGTCAGCACATCGACCGGATTGCTGACGACGATCACATAGGTGGTTTCCTTGAGCCCGGCCGACTTCATCTGACCGAGGATACCGGTGAAGAGATCAACGTTACGATTGATGAGATCAAGCCGGCTCTCGTCGGGCTTGCGGCGCAGTCCTGCCGTGATGACGACGATGTTGCTCGTCGAGACGTCGCTCATGTCGCCGGCATAGATGCGCTGATCGGCAACGAGGCTCGCGCCGTGCAGCAGGTCAAGCGCCTCGCCCTGCGCCTTGTCGGCATTCGCATCGACCAGGCAAATGCTGCTGACCACGCCGCCGCACTGCAGAGCAAACGCGGTGGAGCTGCCGACCAGACCGCCGCCGCCGATGATGGTGACTTTCATGAGACGCCTCTATTCTTTGGTCCAGTCTTCGAGCTTCAGGCCGGGGACCTTGACGAAATCGCTGAAGTTCCGAGTCGCCAACGTCGCATCGTGTGCGAGAACCATGGATGCCATTTTCAGATCCATGGTCGCGATCCGAATCTTGCTTCGCTTCAGATCTTGAAACTTTGTTGCGGCCTTTTCGTCAAAAGCAAGCACCTTGATCGAACAATAGTTGCGCAGTTGAGCCAGCAGTTTTTCATAGGCTCGAATCTGATCCGTGACGGTTTTTGCTTGCGCTAGTACGCTGAACCAGCCGCGCGTCTGTTCCTCATAGCTGATGATCGTTGCGAAACACTGGTCGGGCTCACTTTTCATTCTTGCGAGAATACGAGCTCCGACCGGGTGGCTTCCGCGTTCGAGGAATGACAGATGGTCGGTATCGAGTATGAACATCGATCACCGAGCTTTCTTTTTCTTTTTTCGCGGCTTCGGCTTCGTTGATTCTCGGTATTTCCGCCCCAGGCGCATGGCTTCTTCGTAGTACGGATCATTCGCGAACGTCCCGTAAATCTTTTCCCACCACGGTCGGTCATCCGTTTGAGGTTTTCCGTTCTGCTCCCTCAGCTTGGCAACCTCCGCTTCCAAGGCGCCAAGTCGTTGTTCCAGTTTTTCGATGGCGGACATGATGGTCTCCTTCGTCGATGGTTCGGCTCATTATATCAGGCCTTCGATCCCGCCAGTGCCGCCATCACCTTCTCCGTCACGACGCGAACCAGCTCGTCCATGTCCTTCACCTGCACCTGCGGCGTCTCGTGCGTCTTGCACGTACACGCGGCTTCGTCGACATACGCCATCGGCTCCTGGCCGTCGCGCTGGAACGCATACGGCTCCGGCACGAAATCGCCGTAGCCTTCGCCGAAGACGCTCGGCCCGCATACCTCGCAGTCCTTGATGTGGATGCGCGGGTCGTCGATCTTGATCCGCTTCTTGAACTCCATCAGCTCCTGCGTGTCGTGTTCGCTGAAGTAGTTGACACGGCCCAGTTGCTTGGCAAGCATCAGGATCTTGCAGTAGGCGTCGATGATCTCCGTGTTGAAGTACGCCAGCTCGACCGTCGTGCCCCACGACACTGTGCCGTGATTGGCCAGCAGGATCGTGTTGCAGTCCTTCACGTACGGAATGATCGTGTTCGGCAAACGCTGATCGCCCGGCGTCGCATACTTCGCGATCGGCACCTCGCCGAGGAACACCTCGACCTCCGGCAGCACGCACTTGGGGATCGGCTCGTGCGCGACCGCGAACGCCGTCGCATGCGGCGGATGACAATGTACGACCGCGTTGATGTCGGGCCGATTCTTGTAGACGGCCAGGTGCAAAAGGACCTCGCTGGTGCGCTTGCGCGAGCCGGAGATTTGCTTGCCTTCGTAATCGACCTTGCAGATGTCCTCGGGCTTGAGATAGCCCTTCGACACCATCGTCGGCGTGCACAGGATTTCCTTGGCGTTGAGCCGATAGGTGATATTGCCGTCGTTGGCGGCCGCGAAGCCCTTGGCGTAAAGGCGTCGGCCGATCTCGCAGATTTCTTGTTTGATCTTGTGTTCGCTGACGTTCATGGCCATCTCCTTCATTGCCGCTTGCGGCGTAGCAAAACCTGCTACATCGTCGGCGGTTATCGTTTACTTCACGTTGATCGTATCCAGGATGCACGCACAATACGCATCGATCGGCTTGCGCGTCGGATGAAACGGCATCATCGCCTCGACGCCCTCGCTGACGCCGATCTTCTGCCCGAAGCCGCCGCCGAGTTCGTCGAGGATCACGAAGTCCTCGCCATCGGGGGCCGATCCGTTCTTCAGCGTCTTCAAGCTAAACGGTACGCCGATGATCCAGCGATAGCCGGCGATCGACGGATGGCAGCGCGACAGCGTCACGGTGCCGATTACTTCAGCGATGCGCATGGCCGTCCAGCTCCTGCAAGGTTTTCGCAACACACTCCGAACAGCTCGGCACGATCGCCACGATCGTTCGCAACATCTGCCGAAGCTCGAAAAACGTCGGGCCGGGCATCTCGATCGCGAACAGGTTCGCGCCAAGGTTCTTCTTCGCTTTCGACGTCTGCATCATGTTGCCCACGGCGGCAGCCCGAACGCCGGCGATTTTGTTCGCGATGCAGCAAACCGTCGCCGGGTCGCTGCAAAACACAACAACGCCGGCTTTTTTTGCAACGAGAGCCTCGGCGATCTTTCGCGCCGTCGTGAACTCAAGCCCCGTCAGCACTATCCCGTCGCGCTCCACGGACTTCACGGCAGCGGCAATCAGCGCGTCCGATTTCTCCTGCGCAACAAACCACGCACCCTTGGCCGAAATCGTTTCCTGGGCCTTGGCCGTCTCAAAACGAACGCGCACGCCTTTCGCCTTCAACTCATCCGCGGCCAGCGGCGTGATGATCGTCCGCGGCAACAGCAGCAACTCGCCCTGGCTCGTCAGATGCCGGCGCAGGTCGTCCGCGCTGAGCAGCTTCTTCGGCCAGCACAACACGCCCGTCATTGTTGTCTGTTCCTTCATCGATCACAAATTCCCATCACGAACCAGCGCACCGGCGAGTTCTTGCTGTCCATCAACTTCCTGGTCCCAGCGCCGTCGTTGCAAATCAACACGCGATCCTCGACGCCGGCGCTGAGGCTATCGATTACCAGCTGCGGCTCGCCGTCCGGCTGTCCGTCCGCCGTCAACGGCTGCGCGATCAGCAGCTTCCAGCCCGTCATGCTGGGATGCTTGACGGTCGCGGTCGCCTGGCCGACGATTGTGGCAATTTGCATAGACTCACCGCAGAGAACGCAAAGAACGCAGAGAAATCACTCTGGGAAATTCATC
>JACQFG010000164.1 GCA_016200155.1 Planctomycetota bacterium
AAATGAAATACAATGATGAAACGGGACCACTCTGGCCCGGCTCCATTGCAAAGAAAAAAGGCAGAATTCGTATGGGAAGAATATTCGAGAAGCGCAAGCACTCAATCTTCAAAACCGCTGCTCAGAACTCGAAGCTCTATTCCAAGTACAGCAAACAATTGTACATGGCGGCGAAGAATGGCGTGCCCGACCCGGAAGCCAATCCAGTTCTGCGCACCTTCGTCGAAAAAGCCAAGCGTGACAATGTTCCGAGCCATGTCATTGAAAAAGCGATTCAGAAAGCCGCGGGCACGGGGGGCGAAGACTTCCAACCCGCGCGTTATGAGGGGTTTGGTCCCGGCGGCGCCTTGGTCATTGTCGATTGCTTGACCGACAACAATACACGTACCATTTCCGATATTCGCAGTTGTTTCAGCAAGACCGGGTCCAAATTGGCCGGCAGTGGATCCGTCGTGATGTCCTTTGATCACCTGGCGATCCTTTCTTTCAAGGGCGACAATGACGAGAAAGTGCTGGAGGCCCTGTTCGCTGCGGACGTCGGCATCGAAGAGGTCGAAAGCAAGGATGGCGCCATTACGGTCTTCGCCCCTCCCGCCGAGTTCTACAAAGCCAAAACGGCCTTGTTCGAGGCGTTCCCAGGCCTTGAACTGGAAATCCAGGAAATCACGTTTCTTCCACAAGCAAGCAAGACGCTCAGCGGGGAAGACTTGGCCCTGTTCGAGAGATTGCTGGGCATGCTAAACGATTGCGATGACGTGCAGGAAATCTACCACAATGTTTCCCTTCCCAGCTAACCCGCGTCCAGGTAACGCCGGACTGCCGAAGCGGTACCTGGCCAGGTGACCGGGAATAGAATGAACAAAGGACGGTGCGACCATCGAGGTGTGTCGTGAAATTTGCCGAACAGCCTCCCTCGAAACACTGGGCAGCCTTGAAGTTTCGGGGAGAGAAATTTGCGGAGGTCTGGTTCAAGCCCGAGGGCGAGCCTCGCGGCGTCACTTTTCGCATCCCCCAGCAGAGTTTTCAAATTCCCGGCATGGCAGAACAGTTGACGATCGCCAATCTGCTGAGGGCCGTGGCAATAGTGCCGGACGAGGTTGAATCCTGGCGCCATGGGGATGCCGCCCCATCAGGCATGCACGGCGCGCTGCCGCCACCGCCGCAACATGTCAGTCATCTGGAAATTCACGTGCGTCTGAAGCAACCGTCGGCGGGCGTTGCCCGCATTGAGAACGGCGAATCGGAGATTTCTTCCGCAAAGTGGCAGGACCTCGAAAACCGCTGGAAGGCCATCCTTGGTCTGGAAGCGGGCGTGGAGACCTGGCGCATCAGCATGGAAAGCCTTCTCGTCGAGATGGAATCCCTGTGGAAGAAGCCGTTGACGATCGAAGAAAAAACCTACGCTCCGCGTGCCGACGTTGCCCAATGGAACAAGGCCAAGAATCGCGTTCACAATGCCCTGCCGAAGATGAAGGAGTTCATTCATCGTTCCGTCTGGGCGATCGGCTCACCCGAAAGGAAACGGCTCGAGGAGCTTTACAACGACCACATTCAACCGCACATCCCTTTTCCTCAGATCGATGAAGTGCTGAAACAACTCGAAGAACTGCGAAAAGACCGGCAGGTGCTATCCGCGCATGGGAAGACGGTCTACCAGGAATGCCGAGGCATCGCGACCGAGCTTCAGGGGACGTTGCGGACGCTTCAGACCAATACCGCGAATGCCCAGAAGAAAAAGGGCGCGACCGGGTCGAAAGGCCGTCATTTCTGATACGGATATTTCACCACGGATTTCGCGGATAACACGGATGGCCAAGATACACAAGGAGTTAAATCCAATCGGTCCGACCCTCGGATTCGACAGCGTGTTTTCACTCTCAAACGGGACGACTGATTCTCTCCAGTGATTTCCTATCCGTGCCCATTCGTGCAATCCGTGGTAAAATTTCCGGGCTGACACGCACTCCTGATATTTCGCGAGCCGCGCCGATCGAGCGGGTTTTCTGAGCTATGCTTGAAAAAAGGGACGCATGATCGATCCGTGCGAGGGAGAATCTCCGTGTTCGATGCGCGAAGTTTGCGACTGGCCCATATCCTGCTCGTCCACAAGAATCCCGATCAAGTCAACGCGTTCGTGCGGCAACTCACGGCGGAGGGGCAGGCCGACGTCTACATTCACGTCGATGCGAAATGTCCGGAGTCGATGGTGCAGGCGATCGCGTCCGGCGGCAACGTTCATGTGCTTAAGGAACGCGTCTCGGTGACGTGGGGCGACTACAACTCCATCGAGGCGACCCTGCTGCTGCTGCGTGCGGTCCACGATTCCGGCAAGGATCATGATTACGTCTGCCTGAACAGCGGGCAGGACCTGCTCGTTCGCGACGGGCTTGCGGCGCATCTTGCCGAGAACCGGGGCAGGCTCTTCCTGGAGGCCGAGCGCTTCGAGAAGGACGACCCGCGCAACTATTACTGGCGGATTCGCTGGCCTCGTTCGGCGCGAAACCTCTACGACTGGCCGCTGCATCCGTATCGCCTCATGAGGGCGGCGTTGCGCGTGCTCTTTGCACGCGGCATCAACCTTCGCCCCAATCCGCATCCGCTGCCCGACAACTGGCTGTTCCATCGCGGCTCGCAATGGTTCTGCATCACCGGCGCGGCGGTCGCGTACATTCTCGATTTTCTGACGCGCAATCCTTCCTACGAGGCGGCCTTCCGCGCTTCGCTGGTGCCCGACATGAGCTTCTTTCAGACGCTGCTCATGAATTCTCCGCTCGCGCAGCAGGTGACGGGGCACAACCTCACGTACCTGAATTTCGGTACGACTTTCGGCGACAACAACCATCCCGTCGCCCTGACGATGAACGATGTGCCCGCGATTGAAGCGTCGGGCCGATTCTTCGCGCGCAAATTCGAGCCGGCGGTCGATGCGCATGTGATTCGGCATTTCTGCGAAAAGGTCGGCGTGTGCCCTGATGCGCTCGTGACGGTTTAACTCCCGCCCGCGATCGCTCCCACGATGAAGAATGGTTCCTTCCCACTCGCCACCGCTTCGGGCAACGGCGCATCCGGCGATTCCAGCGAGAAATCCTCGTTGCACGCGAAGAACCGCAAGAGCGGCCGGCGCTGCTTCGTGACGTGATCGCGGATGGTGCCGCACAGCATCGGATAGCGCGCCTCGAGGGCGTCGAGGATTGAACGCTGCGTGACGGGGCCGGCAACGTCGAGCGTCACCTCGGCGCCGCATTGAGCGAGGGTTCGCAGGTGGTAGGGGAGGATGACGCGGATCATGGGCAAGCCTCGCTCTTGCTCACAAAATCATGGCTCACAAAATCATCAATGCCCCATCATTTTGTGAGTCATGATTTTGCAGGTATTGAATCACGGCAGCGTCTGCACCTCCACCGACAGCACTGCCGGCAGATCGCGCACGATCGGCGCCCAGTTATCCCCGCCATCGGGCGAGCAGTACACCTGGCCTCCCGTCGTTCCGAAGTAGACGCCGCACGACGGCAGCGAATCGACGCACATCGCGTCGCGCAGGACGTTGACGTAGCAGTTCTCCTGCGGCAATCCCTTGGTCAGCGGCTCCCATTCGTTGCCGCCTTTCTTGCTGCGATAGACACGCAGCCTGCCGTCCATGACGAAATGCTCCGAATCGCTCTTGATCGGCACGACGTAAACGGTGTCCGGCTCATGGGCGTGGACGTCGATCGGGAAGCCGAAGTCGGTGGGGAGATTGCCGCTGACTTCGGTCCAGAGATCGCCGGCGTTGTCGCTGCGCATGACGTCCCAGTGGAGCTGCATGAAGAGGGTGTTGGGCCGTTTTGGGTTCATGGCGATGCGATGGACGCAGAAGCCGACCTCGGCACTCGGGTCGGGCATGTACTTCGACTTCAGGCCCTTGGTGATGACTTTCCAGGTCTTGCCGCCGTCGTCGGTGCGGAAAGCGCCGGCAGCGGAGATGGCGACGTAGATGCGATTGGGGTTGGACGGGTCGAGGAGGATGGTGTGCAAACCCATGCCGCCGGCGCCGGGGGTCCATTTGTCTCCCTGGACCGCGCGCAGGGTGTGGATTTCTTGCCAGGTCTTGCCGCCGTCGGTCGTTTTGAACAGGGCGGCATCTTCCACACCGGCGTACACGGTATTCGCATCGGTGAACGACGGCTCCAGGTGCCAGACGCGCTTGAACACCCAGGGCTTTTGCGTGCCGTCGTAGAACTGATGCGTCGTGATCGGCGTGGCGGTGTCGTAGACGAACTTGTTGCTCTCGCCCTTGGGCATGCCCTGGGGCGTCTTGAGGTCCTCCGGTTTGCTCCCGGGCGGAAACCAGGTCTTGCCTCCGTCATCGGAGCGTT
>JACQFG010000160.1 GCA_016200155.1 Planctomycetota bacterium
CGCCCTCGATGGTTTGGCCGTTGGCATCGAGGATCTCCATGCCGGCGCGAGAGCCGTAGCGCGGGTCGGTGAAGTAGATGCGGCCCTTGGAATCGATGGTGAGATCGTTCGGGTTGTTGTAGCGCTTGCCTTCGTACTTCTCGGTGAGGACGGTGACCTTGCCGGTTTCGAGATCGGTGCGCGAGACACGGCGGGCTTCGGAGTCGCAGGAGACGAGCCGGCCCTTACGATCGATGAGCAGCCCGTTGGTGCCGGCCTTCTCGCGATAGACCTTCTGCTTGCCGTCGAGTCCGAGCAGGTGCAAATGCCCATCGCCGCCGGAGGTGAAGACGCCGAGCTTGGGATGCCAGGCGGGCCCCTCGCCGCCGCCTGCGCCGCCGGCTTCGGTCTTGAGCTTGGCGCCGGGCTCGAAGATGACGGGGTCCTGGGCGTGCAGGGCCGCTGATGAGACCGACAACGCGAGTGCCAGGATGTAACGCATACATCAATCCTCTTCATGAAACGATGATGGTTGCACGGGCGGGATGCACTCCGTGGTGCGGGCGGCTCGCCTGCACGAATCCGTTGAATCCGCAAAGATCGAGACGTGCAGGCGAGCCGCCCGCACCACGGCACATCACGGCGAGTCCTTGACGGTCTGAATCTTTGCCGCGTCCGACACGATGATCTCTGGACGACCATTATACATCCCGAGCGTCCCGACGACGCGGATCGTCTTGCCGTCGAAGTGCGAGCGCGGCGCCGCGATGCCGGCCTTGCTCAACCCCGTCTGAGCTTTCTTGTCGAGCACGACGATGAAGTTGTCCTCACTCGTGCGATCGGCCGAGGAGTTCAAGAAGATCAGGTCGCTCTTCTTCGTCTCGCCGGTGGCGACGACCTTCATTTCGAGGGTCACTTCCTTCGACAGCAGCTGCTTGACGAGATCGGCGGTCATGACCATGCCGTTGAGACGGACAACGCCGGCAATGGTCTTGCCCTTGATGGCGCCCGGCTGCAACAAGCTGAGCGGGACTTTTTGCTGGATGGTGACCTCGCCTTCCTCGTCACGGATTTGCAGGCGCAAGATGGGGTCGGTCTTGCTCCAGTCGATGGTGATCAGGCCGAAGTTGTTGCCATGGTTCATGGTGGCGACGCGATGGCGATTGACCTCGTGCTTGCGCCACTTTTGGGACGCTTCGGTCAGGCCGCTGGAAGTGAGGTCGTAGAGCGGATACCCGACGCCCGCGTCCATCATCGACAATTCGGCGAGGTGGCGATCGCCGCTGACGGTGACGATGCCGCCGGCCTTGGTGTCCTTGATGAGCTTGTAGAGCCGTTCGCGTTCGTGCGGGAAGTTCAGCCACTTTTCCCAGGCGTGATCCTGCGCCACGAGCTGGACGCTGGAGACGAGGATGCGCACCTTCGCGGGAACTTTCAGTTGCTGTTCGAGCCATTGCCACTGGGCGTCGCCGAGCATGGTGGCTTTCGTGTCGGAGCTGGGCTCGTAGGGTCCTTCGCCGAGAACCTTCTTGGCGCGCTTTTGCAGCGAACTGCGGAAGTAGCGCGTATCGAGCAGGATGACCTGGACGCGCTTGTCAGGTGGGCCGAAGGTCTCCGCGTGGTAGACGCCCTTCTGCGTGCGGCGCGGCGAGTCCTTGGCGATGCCGAAGAAATCGAGGAAGAGCTGCTGCGATTCGTCCTTCTTGGGATAATCCGCCCCGCCGTCGTTGACGCCGTAGTCGTGATCGTCCCAGGTGGCGAGGATCGGGCACGTCGCCTTGAGCTTCTGCCAGCCCTTGATCGCGGCGAGTTGGTCGTATTTCTTTTTCATGACAGCCATGTCTTCGGTGTCGCCGTAGATGTTGTCGCCGAGCGACAAATAGATATCGGGCCGGGCGGCGACGACAGCGTCCCAGATCGGCTGCGGCTTGTCCTGCCGGGCGCACGACCCGAAGGCGATGCGGGTCAAGATCAGCTTGTCGTCGGTGAATGCCGATGACGGCACGACGACCAGCACTATCCAAACGACTAGACGGCAGGTTTTCATGCGAAGGCCTCAAGAATGTCACGCAAAGGCGCAAAGCCGCAAAGGAAGTATATTCAATCGGCAACCAAGCGATCCTTTGCGCCTTTGCGCCTTTGCGTGAGGCCAATAACGCCTACATTGACGATGGCCAAACAATCCGTGAGAAAGGCTGCCGATGACCGAAACCACCCGTCTGTTGCGCGACCTCGTCGCGATTCCCAGCGTCAATCCGATGCGGCCCGACATCCCGCCGGAGATCGCTCTCGAATTTCGCGTGACGGCATACCTCGAGCAATTCTTCCGCACGCTCGGCGTGCCCTTCGAACGCCAGAATGTCGCCCCGCAGCGTGACAACATTGTCGCACGCCTGACGATTCCCGGCGCCAAGCGCACGCTCATGTTTGAGGTGCATCAAGACACCGTGCCCGTCGACGGCATGATCATCGACCCGTTCGGCGCGAAGATCGAGGGCAACAAGCTGTATGGCCGGGGCTCGTGCGACATCAAGGGAGGCATGGCGTCGATGCTGGGCTGTTTCGCCCGGCTGGTGCGCGAGAAGCCGAAGGGATGCTGCAACGTCATCATGGCCTGCTCCGTCGACGAAGAAGCGACGATGCTCGGCGTGATCGAGCTGGCCAAGCGCACCAAGGCCGACTGCGCGGTCGTGGCTGAGCCGACGAACCTGAACATCGTCCACGCCCACAAGGGGGTCGTGCGCTGGAACCTGCTGACGGCGGGCCGATCGTGCCACAGCTCGACGCCGGAACAAGGGACCAACGCGATCTACCGCATGGGCAAGCTGCTCGTCGCCATCGAGCAATATGCGGCCCATCTCCGCGCAAGTTCAAGTGACCCGCTGCTCGGTCCGCCGACGATGAGCGTCGGCCTGATCGAAGGCGGCGTCAGCGTCAACACCGTGCCCGATCGCTGCAAGATCGCCATCGACCGCCGCCTGATCGCCGGCGAGGATCCCGACAAGCAATCCGAGAATTTCCTGACGTTCTTGAAGACCAATGCAGGCATCGATTTCCCGTTCGAGTTGAACGCCCCGACCATCCGCATGCCGGCGCTGAGTCCGAAAGGGTCGGAGGAGATCCAGAAGCTGCTCGGCGCCGCCATCGACGCCGAGCGCGGCAGCCACAAGGTTCACTCCGTCCCCTACGGCACCGACGCGGCGACCCTGGCCTGGGCAGGCATCCCGTCGGTCGTCTTCGGCCCCGGCGACATCGCCAAGGCACACACCGTCGACGAGTGGGTCCCGCTCGATGAGGTGGAGTCGGCGGCGAACATCCTGTATCGGCTGGCGTGTGCAGTCGGTTGACCGTAGACCTCACGCTCCGCGTGAGGACTCCTCACGCGGAGCGTGAGGTCTACGATCGATCAGAACTTCTTTACGCCGGTCTCCCGGACTGTCAATGTGAATCCGCCGAGCCCTTGATTGGGACTGGTGACGTGAATGGAAAAGGTGTCGGTGAAGTTGGGCCGATACACGAGCCGCGCATTGTCAACGCCGCGTCGGCCGGTCTGCACCATTCCCTGCAGCGGCCCCTTGAGATCCTCGATGCGTAGCTCGCTGTCAAAGGCGCCCGTGGCGAGTTCGAACTCGTATTCTCGGTTCGCCAGGAGCTGGATGTCGAAAACTCGGGCAGCGGAGTTGGGGTGATCGAGGTCGCGGGGGTCAAATTGCCGCAGGTCCGCCTGGATCTGAAACGTGCCGTTCTGATCAAGGATGACGCGATTTCCTTCGCGTCGGCCAGCGATCACGCAATCGGGGTTTGCGACGGGAGCCGGCGCCGGCGCAGGCTTGGCCTCGACGATCGGGTTTGGCTTCATGTCGTCAACGCGACGTACGGGTACGGACGGGCGCCACAGTACGAGCACCAGGAAGCTGCTGAACAGCAACCCGGCCACGACCACCGCTGCGAACACGCCGACGATCCACGGCCAGATCGGCCCGGCCGGCTGCGGCGGACCTGTCGCCAGACGGCGGCGGCGCGGCGGCGGCTCGTCATGCTCCCGGCGGCGCGGACGATCCCACTCGTCGCTCTCGTGCATCGGCACAGGTACTGCAGTCGCCACCGGCCGGGGCGAGGGCGAGGGCGCCGGCGAGGCTGACGGCGCCGGCTGCGTCGGCGATGGGATCGTGATCACTCCCTCGCAGCGCGGACACTGTCCCGATTGGCCGGCGTACTCGTCGGCTACTTCCACCTGCACCTTGCACTTCGGACAGGCAAACAATATCGACATGCGCGTCGCTCCTCGCTGCGAAGCCGGCAACCGCACTATTGTAACGCGCCGGTGCTACGCCGCAAGCGGCAAAACGGTTGGGCCTCAGTTTCGTGGGGCACGTTTTCAACGTGCCCCTCGCGGTATGCGGCACGTTGAAAACGTGCCCCACAAGATCGGCGAACACTGACACTACCCAAGGCCGCGACTCCTTGTCGCGGCCCTGTTATTGATCGCTCGATTTTCATCCCAGCGCGGCAGCCTCGCAGCTGAACTTCTCCAGGTACTCCGCCAGCTTCGCATGACAGCAGGTACAGCCGTCGCCAGCCCCCGTGTATTTCGTCAGATCGTGAACGGTCCGCAGCTCGAGCCGGGTGATCATGCGAATCACCTGGGACTCGCTTACCTGCAGGCAACGGCAGATAATCCGGTCGGCACAACCGTCGCAGGGATCAGGAGTAAACGGCAGGCTCATGGAAACGTTCCGGGGCAGGTAGGCATGGCGGCTTGTTGAGACTGCATCTCATTTCAATTCTAACCTCCAACACGACGTTGTCAAGGCTCCATCTTTTGTTTTTGCTCATGCCGAGGGGCAACCTTCCGCGGGTGTGTGCAAAACTTGCAGGCGCCATGCAACTCATTCCCGGCGAGCAGGTGGCTGGGTAGCCGGGCGTGTGTGCAAAAGTTGCAGGCGCCATGCAACCCATCCATCGATTACTTGCGCGGCTTCGCAAAAACCTGCGTGTAGTAGAGGTTGCCGTCCTTGTCCTCGGCGATGCCGATGCCAATTTCGGTGTAATCGGGGTTGAGGATGTTCGCGCGGTGCCCATCGGATTCCATCCAGGCGGTCATGATCATTTGCATGTTGCCCCCCTCCTGATGCCCGCCGATGTTCTCGCCCGCCTTGAGGTATTTGTAGCCCGCGGCTTTCAACCGATCGAACGGCGTCTTTTCGTCCAGCGTGTGGTCGAGCTTGCCCTGGCGAGCCATGTTCTGCGAATGGGCCCGGGCAATCTTGGACAGCGCGAGGCTCAGCTTGAGCGGCGGCAGCTCCTTCTTCTTGCGCTCGGCGTTGGTCGCCTTCGAGACCTCGATCTCGCTTTTCGTCGACTCGAACTTCTTGGGCTGCGCGGGTTGCTCCGCCAGCGCGACGCTTCCGGCGAACAGGATAACCATTGATAAATGTTTCATGATGTTCTCCGTTTGACTCTTCCCGATAATATTGTGGTGCAATCCGTGGGCCGTCGCAACAGTATTTCGGTAATCGTACACCTCGTAGGACAGGCTGCCAGCCTGTCCAGACAGGCTGGCAGCCTGTCCTACGTACCACCACCAGAATTTCAGTCGGATGGCCGACTTGCGGAAAACGTGGTACAGTAATTCAGGGAACTTTCAGCCCTCGGCCGCTGTCTCAACCTTGCTTCGCAACGGACCTTCACGCCGGAGATATTAAGATGAAACTCGTACAAGCCCTGGGCCTGAGCATCCTGCTCTTCAGCGTCAGCCTGACGCTCGCGGGCGGCATCGGCATTCCGAAAAAGGAAGACGTGCCGAAATACCTGAAGCAACTGCAAACCTCCACCGTCGCCGCCGACCGGGCGAAGGCTGCCGAGATGCTCGGCAAGCGCGGCGGCATCAACGCCGACGACGTCGAGGACGCCTTGGCCCCCCTGCGTAAGGCCCTGCAAAAGGACAAGGACGCCAAGGTCCGCGCCGCCGCCGCCCGCGCCCTGGGCAACATCCATTCCAAGGCCGAAGACACGGTTCCCGCATTGATCGATCGGCTCAAGAACGACGATGTGATGGAGGTCAAGCTCGCCACCGTCGTCGCGCTCGGCCAGTACGGGCCCGAGGCCAAGGAAGCGATCCCGCCGCTGCGCGAACTCGCCGCCAAGTTCGACGCCAAGAAATCCAAGGACGGCCAGACGATCATGGCCGCCATCAGCTCCATCAATGGGACGAAGAAGAAAAAGAACTGATCCGTTCGCCGCTTGCGGCTTAGCGTTCGCCGGGCGCCGCGCGAACGCTAAGCCGCAAGCGGCAAAACGAACGTCACGCCACGAATCGCCGCAGGAACGCGACTCCCGCGGCGATTTCCGCGCGCCCGTCGCCGAGCACCGTCAACGGACCGCGGTACTCGATCTCCTCGAAGTTCGCGAGCAATGCAAGCCAGTCGATGTCGCCGTGCCCCAGCGGCACCGCGCCCATCCGGCTCGGACTGACCCGCCGCGCGTCCTGGGCGTGCGCGTGGATCATTCGCTTGTTTAACGCCTTTACGGCATCGTGCGGATTGTGCCCGGCGATCACCAGGTTCGCGGGATTGAAGTTGACGCCGAGGCTGCCGACGTCGAAGCGTTCGAGATAGTTCACGAGCCGGTCGGGAGCGTCCACGCCGTCGAGCGCGATGGTGACGCCGGTGCGGTCGCCATGCCGGCCCAGGTCGACCAGTGCTTCCTTCGTCACCGCCGCGGCCGGATCGTCGTCTTTCTCCGGGAGCGTGCCGAACGGGATGATGACCAGGCGCGGGCCGAGATCGAACGCCATTTCCATCGTCGCGCGGATCTGTGCCAGGCGCGGCTCCAAATTCTCTGCAACATCGACGCCGCGCCGCAGCGGGCAGACGATGGCCGAGATGGACAGGTCATGCGAGCGCAAGAGGTGCGTGATTTCACGCCGGCCCGTCTGCGTCAGGTTCTGCGGCAGCAGCTCCCCCGCCGCCTCCAGCTCGACCGCGCTTGCGCCAGTTTGCTGCGCCGCCGGCAACGAACGCCTGAAGGGCTGCCCGAGTGACTTCAGACAAATGCCTAGCTTGATCCGGCCCATCGTTTTCCTCGCTTGTCGCGATCACAGGACGCTCGTGGCTAAACCACCGAAACGGCCTGGCGATCTGCTCGAACGTCCCCTTCGGCAATCCGACCGTGCCCCACTTCGGACTGCGCACGCGCATGTGCTTGCGGTAGTCGTCCAGCGGCACCCCGCGAAACAGGTACACCTCATCCTTGTGCCGCCAGACATCCGGCGTGTCGCCGAGGGTGACGGTCGGCAGCACGCGATACATGAACACGAACAGCGGCACGTAGTCGGCGCCGAAGAGCGACTGCCAGTGCGTCAGGCCGTCGACGTCGTCGCGCGTCGCCCAGCTTTCCCAGACGTAGCGCGGCTTCGACGCCGGTCCGCCGGGGAACTGCCGGCCCTTGACATCGACGAGCAGCTTCGCGCCGGTCGGGCCGAGCACGATGAAGTCGAGGTTCTTGACCGGCACATCGCCAAGGATCGCGCGGCGCGTTTCATCGACGGCAACGTAGCACAGGCCTTGCTCCGTCAGGAACGCCTCGAACGCGGTTTCGTAGGGATTGCTGCGGTCCATGGTATCACATTCCGGTTGACGTTTAGCGCTCGCATGGCGCCGCGCGAGCGCTAAACGTAAACGCCGAGCATCGTCCGTACCAGTGCCGCCACGTCCGCGTCCGGCACGCCCTTCTTTTCCTCGCGCTTCGCCAGGTCCTTGACGTTCCATGTCCCCGCCGCGAAATCGTCCGGCCCCGCGATCAGTCCGATCTTGTGCCCGCGCTTCTCGGCGTACTGAAACTGTTGGCCCAGCTTCTTTGCATCCGGAAACACCTCGACGCCGATGCCTTCGGCGCGCAACGTTCGCGCCATGCGCTGATAGTCGCCGATGCGCTCGGCGGTGAACTGTACGATGAATACCGGCGCCGGCGTCGCGCTGGTCTTGAGCAACTTGAGTTCTTCGAGCGCCGCCAGCAGCCGATCGAGCCCCAGCGACGCGCCGACGCCGGGGAGCGATTGCTTCGTGTAGAGCCCGGCGAGATTGTCGTAACGCCCGCCGGAACAGACGCTGCCGATCTTCGGCATGTCGGTGAGGAACGTCTCGTAGACGGTTCCGGTGTAGTAATCGAGCCCGCGCGCGATCGACAGATCGAGGACGATCATGCCCTCGGGGATGCCGGCCTTGCTGACGGCAGTCAACAATTCCTCGAGACGTTTGATGCCATCGGCCGCTTTCGGGTTCGAGCCGAAGTCGCTCTTCAGGCGAGCGAGAATCTCGGTGTTGGCGCCCGTCGTCTGTGCGAGTGCCAGCAAGCGTTCCCCCTGCGCCGCCGCGACGCCCGCCTTCTCCGCCATCTCCGCCACCACGCCGTCGCGGCCGATCTTCGGAAGTTTGTCAAGCGCTCGCAGCAAATGCGCCGTATGCCCAGCGAGACCGAGTTCCTCGAGCAACCCGTTGAGGACGAGCCGATTGTTGACGTGAATGACGAAGCGATCCAGGTTCAAGCCGCGCATGAGATCGTGAATGACCAGGGCAACCTCGATGTCGGCGGCGTTGGAAGTCGTGCCGATCGTGTCGAAGTCACATTGCCAGAACTCGCGATAACGTCCCTTCTGCGTGTTCTCGCCGCGCCAGACAGGCCCCAGATGATACCGTTTGAAGGGAGTGCCGAGCTGGTTGATGTACTGAGCCGCGAACCGGGCGAACGGCACCGTCAGGTCGAAACGCAGGGCGATATCGTGCCGATCGTGCAAGAAGCGGTAGAGCTGCTTGTCCGATTCCTCGCCGCCCTTGCCGAGCAGGATCTCTGCGTACTCCAGGGCCGGCGTATCGATCGGCGCGAAACCGTAGCTGCGATAGACACGGCGGGCCTGCTCCAGCATCCATTCACGCGGGATCATCAGCTCCGGCAAATAATCGCGGAAGCCCTTCAGGGTGCGCGGCTCGATCAGCTTGACGGGATCGCTCATGGTTTCTCGTTCATTCACGCCGCTTGCGGCTTAGCGCTCGCGTGGGGCCATGCGAACGCTAAGCCGCAAGCGGCAAAACGGGACGTCTGTTTTTGACGCGATACATTTCAGCATAGCCTCCGTGTAAAGTGCGGACAAGCCAGCGATGCTACAATAACCTTATCCTCATGCCTCGCGACCTCATCCTCGGCACTGCCGGCCATATCGATCACGGCAAGACCTCGCTCGTCAAGGCCCTCACCGGCATTGACTGCGATCGCTTGCCCGAGGAGAAAGCGCGCGGCATCACCATCGACATCGGTTTCGCCACCCTCGACCTCGGCGACTTCCGCCTCGGCATCGTCGACGTCCCGGGCCACGAACGCTTCATCAAGAACATGCTCGCCGGCGCCACCGGCATCGACCTCGTCGTGCTCATCATCGCTGCTGACGATTCGATCATGCCGCAGACGCGCGAGCATCTCGAAATCCTCAAGCTGCTCGGCCTGCGCCACGGCGTCATCGCGCTTACCAAGTGCGACCTCGTCGATGAAACCACGCGCGAGGTCGTCGAACTCGAAATCCGCGACCTCGTGCAAGGCAGCTTTCTCGAAAACGCGCCGATCGTGCGCACCTCGGCGCATACCGGCACGGGCATCGAAGACTTGAAGCAAGCGATTGTCGAGGCGTGTCAGCGGCTGACCAACGATGAAGGCGGAAGGATGAAGGATGAAAAGGGAGGCGATTCATCCTTCATCCTTCATCCTTCATCCTTCTTTCGCTTGCCGATCGATCGGTCATTCATCGTGCAGGGCCATGGCACCATCGTCACCGGCTCCGTGCACATGGGTAGCGTCAAGGTCGGCGATGAGGTCGAATGGCTGCCGAGCGGACAAACCGTCCGTATTCGCTCGCTGCAAAACCACGACAAGTCCGTCGACGAGGTCCATCGCGGCATGCGCGCGGCCGTCAACCTCGCCGGTGTCGATCATAAGGATGTCATCCGCGGCCAGGAAATCGCCACGCCCGGCTATCTCAAGCCCTCGCGCGTCGTCACCGTCCGGCTGCACTGCCTGCGCGAGATGAAACGCCCCATCAAGCATCGCATGCCGGTGCGCTTTCACGTCGGCACGTCGGAAATCATGGGCGCCGTCTCGCTGCTCGATTGCGATACCATCGATCAGGGCGGCTGGGGCCTCGCGCAGCTCTTCCTCGAAGATCCCGCGACCACCACCTGGGGACAGCCGTTCGTCATCCGCGGCTCCTCGGCAACGGTGACCATCGGCGGCGGCCAGGTCCTCCAGCCGGTCGCCAAGAAGATCCGCCGACGCCATCTCGAAAGCCTCGAACGCATCGAAAAACTCTGGACCGGCGACCCGAAACAACGCGCCCTCATCGTCGCCTGGTTCGGCGGCACCAACGGCTTCACCCAGGCCGACCTTGTGCGCGACGCCAACCTCGCGCCCGATCAGGCTGCACAGATCATTCAGCAACTGCGCGACGAACATCAGCTCGCCACCGTCATGCTCCAGGCCGGCCGTCACCTCATCTTGCACGGCGATATCATCCGCGAACTCGACGAGCGCATCCTCGGCGTCCTCGGCAAGATGCACGAGGAATTTCCGCTCATGACGTCGCATGATCGCCAGAAGGCACAAGCACAGCTCGCCTATGTCGGCGACGACCCGTTGATCCACGCGGCCGTCGATCGCCTGATCAAGATGAAGAAGCTGACCGGCGATTTGCGGCGCATCGCGCTGGCCGACTTCAAGCCGAAGCTGAGCGCCAATTTGCGCAAGCTGAAGGACAAGGTGGTCGAGGCGTTCAAGGCCGCCGGCTTCCAGCCGCCCGAGCCCGCGAGCTTTGCAGGACAAGCGGGAGGCAATGCTGCGAGCCTGAAGGATCTCTTCGAGGTCTGCATTGCCGAGGGGTTCCTGGTCCACATCGACGGCGAAATCTATCTGCACAGCGACATCGAGGCCGACATGCGTTCGCGCGTAAAGCATCGACTCGCCACTGGCCCCGGCGCGACCGTCGCCGAGATTCGCGACCTGCTCGGCACCACGCGCAAATACGCGGTGCCGTTTTGCGAATATCTCGACCGCATCGGCGCCACGAAACGCGAAGGCGACCTGCGCGTGCCGGCCTAGACGCGGACGGTGCCCGATATCCTGGAGAAGCTCGATGGAGGTTCGTGCAGCCATCATTGCCGACGCGGCCGCCATTGCCGACATTTATAATCAAGGCATCGAGGACCGCGGTGCCACTTTCGAGACGCAACTGCGGACCGCGGCTGACATCGCCGCCTGGTTCGGCGGCGTTCATCCGATTGTCGCGGCCGAGGACCAGGGACACCTGATTGCTTTTGCGGCCGCATCGGCGTATCGTCCGCGCGACTGCTACCGGGGCATTGCGGAAGCGTCGGTGTATGTGGCCAGAACGGCGCGGCGTCAGGGCGCCGGGCGCGCCGTGCTTCAGGCGCTTCTGTCGGCTTGCGAACAGGCAGGCTACTGGAAATTGGTGTCGCGCGTCTTCCCCGAAAACACGGGCAGCCGACTGCTGATTCGCTCCCTTGGTTTCCGCGAGGTCGGGACCTACGAAAAACATGGCCAGCTCGACGGCGTGTGGCGTGACGTGATTATTGTCGAGCGGCTGCTTCACCGAACCGAAGCGTGAATTGTCAACAAGGGAGAACGGCAATGCAACCTCGTGGTCAACTCTGGTTTGCGCTGGAAGGCATTTGCAAGGACTTCCGCGCCTACTCCGGCCTGGGCGAAAGGGAATCGCTGGAAGTGCTGATCGTGGTCCTGACGAACATGCTGGCGGAACAGAAGACCGCGCTGGAGGAGCTGACCACGCCGAAACCCGCCGAGCCGGGGACAACGCCATGAGCGATGAGGCCAGCTACGTCTGCGATTCCTGCGGCGAGGAGATCGTCGTTCCCATCGACCTGTCGGCGGGGCGCGTGCAGGAATACGTCGAAGATTGCCCGGTGTGCTGTCGGCCGAATGTCATCCACATCGAGGTAGACGACGATGATGCGGTGCGCGTGTGGGCCACAGCGGAATGAAGCACGCGCCGTTGGATTGAACTTGCAATCAAAAATCGACCGGCTAAAATGGTCGCAGGTGAGCAAAAAACGCGGGCGTAATTCAGTGGTAGAATGCTAGCTTCCCAAGCTGGACGTCGCCGGTTCGAATCCGGTCGCCCGCTCTGAACACAACACGTTAGCCGATAGCATGTTAAGCTAACCTTCCGGCGGTAGGGAGTGCGAAGGTGCTGCCGAACAGGTTCCTCAAGGCGCCCATTTCTGAAGCCCGAGGCGCCAGCACGATACGTGTTCAGCCCCTGCGACGCCGTTACCAGATTTCATGAAGAGCGTCGATGTCGGCGGACGACACCGCGTACTCCGAGCGCACTCGCTTGAGAGCGACTCCAAGGTCCAGCCCTCGCAGCGGATCCTGCCCAGCGTTATGCCACCGCAGCTCAGTTAGCGGAAGCGCTTTCGTCCCTTCGAGCGCGTCAACACCGAGGAAGACTTCTTGTCAGCATGGGCGTGATGGCGGTCCTGTTTGTCCTGGCCGTTCTGTGTGGATGGTGGATCGGGCGTCAACGCACCGCATCAAGCGATGCTCCGGTTCCAAGTCGGGTCCTGTCGGTTGTGGTATCGCGAGACAATTCCTATGTGCCGTTGGTGCGAGCACTGCCGTTGCGCTTGCGTGAGCGGGTCCAGCTTCGGACGATGGTGCCGAAGGGGTTTCATGTGAGCGTTTTTGGAGTCAATGCTGCAGGGCAACTGGTGCGGTTAGCCCATTATCCGGCACAGGAAGAAGTCCCGAGCCAGCTTCCCCAGGTGGACGCCACCGGAGCTGCCGGCGGCGGACGCGACGGCGGGGCCAGCCGGTTGCCCAACCTCCAATACGACTACGCAAGGATCGGATTGACCACGGCGCCGTGCACGTCGGTCAGGCGGAAATCGCGGCCGGCGTGACGATAGGTGAGACGCGTGTGATCCAGGCCGAGCAAGTGAAGGATGGTGGCGTGAAAGTCGTGGACGTGAACGGGCTGCTCGACGGCGCGGATGCCGTGCTCGTCGGTGGCGCCGTGGACGATGCCGGGCTTGACGCCCCCGCCGGCCATCCACGACGAGAATGCCCACGGGTGATGTTCGCGGCCTGGGGCGCTGGCACTGTTGTTGAACGGTGTCCGTCCGAATTCGGTTGTCCAGACGACGAGCGTGTCGTCGAGCAAGCCGCGGCGTTTCAGGTCGATGAGCAGCGCCGCAATGGGCCGATCGACATTGCGAGCCAGCGGGGCGTGTTGTGCGATCATGTCGCCATGCGCGTCCCAGTTGTTGGACGCGCCGGAATCGATCAGCTCGATGAAGCGAACGCCGCGCTCGGCCAGACGGCGGGCAATCAGGCATTGCCAGGCGAAACCCTGCGTGCTGCCTCGCGGCAAACCGAAGAGGGCGTGCGTCTCGTTGGTTTCGGCGGCGAGGTCGAACGCTTCCGGGGCGGCGCTCTGCATACCGAACGCGGTCTCGAAGGAGCGGATGCGCGCCTCCAGAGCGGGGTCGGCGCCGCGAGGCTCCGCGTGCAGGCGATTGAGCTCCGCGAGGGCGTCCAGTTCGCGGCGCTGCTGGGCCGGCGCGGTGCGCGGACGGATGTTACGCATCGGCTCCGGCCCGGGAACGACCAGCGTCCCCTGATGGCTGCCCGGCAGAAAATCGGACGCCCACACCTGCCCGCCGGCATACGGGCTGAACGGCGCGATCGTGATGAACGACGGCAGATTCCGGTTCGGCGTCCCCAGCCCATAGCTGACCCACGAGCCGATGCTGGGCCGGGCGAAGTTGAACGACCCGGTGTGCATGCCGAGCGTGGCGTTGTAATGGTTGGAGTGATCGCCGTGCATCGAGCGAATCACGCACAGATCATCGACGCAGCGCGCGACGTGCGGAAAGAGCGTGCTGACCTCGGTGCCCGACTGGCCGTGTTGGTGAAACGTCCATTGCGGCCGTTTCAGGAACA
>JACQFG010000161.1 GCA_016200155.1 Planctomycetota bacterium
CCCATCAGTTCTTTTTGACCGAGCGCAGTCTCTATTTGCTCGTGCTCGAACCGCGCACCGGATTGGCGCCGCGCGACGCGGAATATTGGCTCAAATTGATCGAGACTCAAGGGGGCGGCTCGCCGGTGATCGTCGCCATGAATTGGAGCCATGGGCGGCGCTGGGGAGTGGACGAGGTCAAGCTGCGCCGCAAGTTTCCCTTCATCATCGCTTTCTTGCCGACCGATGCCCTGCACGGCGACGGGATCGAAGAATTGAAAAAAACGATCCTCGCAGCCGTCGAGGAAAAAACGCCCGATGTCTGGCTGCCGTTCCCCAAGCGTTGGCGTGAAATCAAGGACGCGGTCGCCGGGATGCACGAGAACTTTTTGACGTACGAGCAGTACAAGGCCCTCTGCGTCAAATGGAACGAAACCGATGACACCGCCCAGGGCGATCTTGCGAACATTCTGCACATCCTTGGCCTGGCGCTTTACTTCGGCAAGGACCCGCGGCTGCACGATACGCGCGTGCTCAATCCGGGTTGGGTCACCGGCGGCGTCTATGCGGTGATTCGGGCGCCGATCGTGGCCCAGAACGACGGGCAGCTTGCGGCGGCGGACATGCCGCGCGTGCTCCAGGAAGCGGAAGAGCAGAAGGTGATCAAGGCGGTCGATTATCCGCCGGAGACGCACAAGTTCATTCTGGAGCTGATGCGGGCGTTTCAGCTTTGTTATGCGAGCGAGGAGGAGAAGGGGAAGCCGGTGCGTTATCTGGTGCCGGAGTTGCTGCCTGAGTTCGAGCCGGTGATGCCGGAGAAATGGGAGCAGGGCCCGGTGCGGCTGCGTTATCGGTACGAGCTTTTGCCGCCGGGCTTGTTGCCGCGTTTCATTGTGCGGACGCATGCGCTCAGCGACGGGGAGCCGCACTGGCGGCATGGGGTGGTGCTGCGGCATGCGGACGCCAAGGCGCTGATCCGCGCCGAGTCGGACCGGCCGGAGCTGTTCGTGTTCGTGCTGGACGGCAATGACGACACGCGCCGGCTGCTGGTGGCGATGGTGCGGCGCGAGCTGGAAACGCTGCACGCAGAGCTGAAGATGCAGCCGGTCGAGGAGCTGGAACTGTCCGGCCCGGACGCCCGCTGGATCAGCGTGAAGGCGCTGCGCGAGGTCGAGCAGCCGGGCAAACCGACGCAAAAGCTCGCCGTGCAGCCGGAGGGGACGGCCGAGGTCAATGTGCCGCGCGAGCTGGACAAGCTGGTGCCGGCCGAGGTGCGGGCGATCGATCGCGATCCGTCGACGGCGCCCCTGCCGGTGCGCGTCTTCGTCTGTTACGCCCACGATGACGAACGCCAGCTCAAACGCCTCGACTTGATCCTCGAAATCCTCGAACAGCAGCACGGCCTGGCCCCGTGGCGCGACCGTCGGCTCATCGCGGGGGACGCCTGGGACGAAGAGATTCGCCGCCGGCTCGAAGAGATGGACGTCTTCCTGTTCATCGCCAGCCAGACCTCGCTGGTTCGGCCCTACATTCGCGATGTGGAAATCAGCCGGGCCAGGCAGCGCCACGACAAGGGCGAGGTCGAGATCGCGGTGGTCAAGCTGGAACCTTGTGCCTGCGACGACGACAAGATCATCGGCAAGATTCATCGGCTCGCGCCCACGTTCAGCAGCGTCCAGGAAACGAAACTTCGCTCGAAGGCCTGGGAGCAAGTACGGCTCGATTTACTGCCGGTGATCGACCGCGTGCGCGGGAAGAGGAAAAAAATCGACAAGTAGGGGTGCTTGAAAAATTGGCTTGGAGTGTGTCGGGACCCATTACAAGGCCTGACACGTCGGCTCATGTCGTCGGCCACCATCATGGTGCGACGTCGGCTATTGCCAGTATGACGGACCGGTGTGTGTGTGTGAAACTTGCAAGCGCCATGCAAGTCATTTGGCGATGGGAGGGGGGTGTGATCGATTTCCCCATCAAATTGCCCATAAATTAACCCTAACTCACGCAAGGACTTCCGTGATCACCTCGCCGTGGACGTCGGTCAGGCGCATGTCGCGGCCGCCGAAGCGGAAGGTCTGGCGGGTGTGGTCGACGCCGAGGATGTGCAGCATGGTGGCGTGCAGGTCGTGGATTTCGCGGACGCCGGCGACGGCCTTGTAGCCGAACTCGTCGGTGGCGCCGTAGGAGACGCCGGGCTTGACGCCGCCGCCGGCCATCCACAGCGTGAAGCCGAACGGGTTGTGATCGCGGCCATCGCTGCCTTGCGCGAACGGGGTACGGCCGAACTCGCCGGTCCAGACGACGAGGGTTTGGTCCCACAGGCCGCGCGCCTTGAGATCGCGCAAGAGGGCGGCGATCGGCTGGTCAACCGCGCGCGCGTTGTCCTCGTGGCCGCGCTTCAGGTTGCTGTGCTGGTCCCAGCGGTCATGGCCGATGCTGGGGCAGGTGAGTTCGATAAAGCGCACGCCGCGTTCGACGAGCCGGCGCGCGATCAGGCACTCGGTGGCGAAGATGCGCGTGCCGTTGAACGTTGAGTTGATGCCGTAGAGATCCTTGGTCGCGTTCGATTCGCCGGTGAGGTCCATGAGTTCCGGGACGGCGGTCTGCATGCGATAGGCGGTCTCGGCATTGGCGATGGCGGATTCGATTTCATCGACGCGGCCGAGGCGTTCCTGGCCGGCGCGATCGAGTTGCCGCAGCAGGTCGAGCTTGCCGCGCTGCTGTTCGGCGTTGGCTTCGAGCGGGCGAATGTTGGCGACGGGCGGATCGCCGGGGCGAAAGACGGAGCCCTGATAGGCCGCGGGGAGGAAGCCGCTGTTGAAGTTGTCGAGCCCGCCGGGCGGAATGAGCCCGCCGTTGAGAACGATGAAGCCGGGCAGGTTGCGGTTGTCGCTGCCCAGGCCGTAGCTGAGCCAGGCGCCCATGCTCGGCCGGCCTTGCAAGCCGTTGCCGGTGTGCAGGAAGTAGTTGGCGCTGGTGTGCTCGGGGAAGCGCGAGGTCATCGAGTGGATGAACGCGAGATCATCAACGTGCCGGGCGATGTTCGGGAAGAGTTCGCTGACCCACCGACCGCTATGCCCATGCCGGCGAAACCGCCAGGGCGACATCATCACCCGGCCGACGTTGTTGAACTGCGTCGGCTCGACGGTGAAAATCCCGTGCGGATCGCGGCCATGATAGCGCTCGAGCATCGGCTTGTGATCGAATGAATCGACCTGGCTGACACCGCCGTCCATGTACAGAAAGATGACGTTGCGCACGCGCGAAGTCGTGGCTGGCGCTTGCGGCGTGGCATCGGCGCCCAGCGCGGCGAGCGCGACGGCGCCAAAGCCGCCGGCACAAGTGCGCAGCATGTCGCGGCGAGTCAGAGGGGCGGGACGGAAGCGGTGGCAGTGGGGCATGGCGCATTCCTATTACTTGATGGCGAGCAACTCTTTCCACGATTTCACGCTCAAAATGATGTCTGCCATCCGCTCGAGACGGCCCGGATCGAGTATTGCGGTCAGGGCTGCTTCGGATTTCTTGTCGGGGTCGCCGAGGTGCTGGCGCGCAACCTTGAGCAAAACACGTCGCTCCGCTTTGGCGATTTCCTCGAGTTCCTCGTCCCATGCTGTTTTGTGCATGACTCGTACTCCCTGAAATAGCGCCGTTCGCTTGTCGGGGCGAACACGAACACCGGTAAGAACGAACGCAGCCGTCATCAACCGAACCGCCTGAGCATGATCGGGCAGCGATGCCAGGCGGCGGTCGATTTCGCGGATCACCTCGCGCATCGCTTGATCCGCAGGCTTGCCAGGAGGGAGTTTACCCAGGGGAGCCAGGGGCAACAACCCCACGCCGCCTTCCAGGAACAACTCGACGGGCTCCCGCCACATTCGTATCACGTCATACTGAAATGTTACACGCTTGCCACTCCTCCCGTAAGAGTGTTTTCCGTTCAACCCGGGCACGGACGCATTCGGCCGCAGCAGCACAAGAACAGATCGGACCGGGACCGTATACCTCAGATGCAGCGCCGCGTTGTACAGCAATAGCCGAGCAGCCACGTTCGGATCAGGCCCAGATTGAAAATTCACGTCGACAATTTCCTCGATCGGAGCGCCGAATCCGATCGCGACATCCGTCGCCGCCGAGATCGTCGAGAGGTCGACGTTGAGCGTCTGCACCGGTTCGATCGTCGGCAGGCCAAACGGCCGCCGCAAATCAGCGGGCGATTGCGCGAGAATCTCCTTCAGCGTGGCGTCGAATGGGTGCGACATGCGGGTCCGATTTCTCCTCTCGCCGAATCATGAGTCTCCAGCGATCCGGGCACGCCCCTCATTTATGTGCTACGCTTGTTCAGCGCAAACCGCTTCCCGCGTGAGGCATACGCATGAAAATCCTGGTCGCCGACGACAGCAGCACCATTCGCATGATCGTCGCGGAGATGCTGGGCCGATCGAAGCACGAGGTGGTCCACGCGCGGGACGGCGCCGAGGCGTGGTAGAAATTCCAGAAGGACTATTTCCACGTCGTGATCTCCGACTGGCAGATGCAGACGCTCGACGGTCTGGGCCTGTGCCGGCTCATTCGCGCCCGGCCCGCCCGCCAGTATTCGTACCTCATCCTGATCACCTCGCACGGGGCCATGGAAAACTACCAGGCGGGTATCAAGGCCGGCGCCGACGATTTCCTGCAGAAGCCGTTCGACGAAAGTTACCTCGCCGCCCGCCTCATCGTTGCCGAACGCATCGTCGGCATGCAGAACCACACCCGGCAACTCGAATCGCTGATGTCGGTGTGCTCCTATTGCAAGAGCATTCGCAATGACAGCAACCAGTGGGTCAGCATGGAGAACTACGCCTCGACGCAGTTCGGCGTCCGCTCCTCGCACGGCATCTGCCCCTGCTGCTTCAACGACCGCGTCAAGCCCGAGATGGAACGCCTCGGCATCAACGTGGATGCCCTGGCGGCGCCCTAGCGCCACGGACGCTCCGTCAGTTCACGAAATAAAACTCCTTCGTATTGATCAATACATGAGCCAGGTCCGCCCAGCGACGCAGATCCGGTGAATCGCCGAGATACGCCAGGCACGCGCGTGATTCGGCCGGTGTCGGCGGCCGCGTGAACGCGTCGAGATACATCCCGCGCACGCGCTCCTCGATGGTCCCCTTCTCGGCCAGCACCCGTTTTGCCCACACGTCGGCCTGTTGATGCACGAACGGGTCGTTCATCAGGATCAAGGCTTGCGCCGGCACGTTCGACACCGTGCGTTTGCCGACGGTGGAGAACGGCGCCGGCGTGTCGAATGCCAGCAGGAACGACGAGAGGAAGTTGCGCCGCACGGACAGATAGACGCTGCGTCGGCCGTCGCCGTCGAGCGGGCCGCTGCCGGGTTTGCCTCGACCATCTTGAAACGGCGTCAGATAGACCGGGACCGACGGGCCGTGCATGGCCGGGTTCAATCGGCCCGATACGCGCAGGATCGAATCGCGGATCGCCTCGCCTTCGAGCCGGCGCAGCCTCATGCGGTGCAGCAGCAAATTGCCCGGATCGGCTTCGTCGGCTTTCGCGTCCGGCGCCGACGACCTTTGATAAGCGCGCGTCAGCACCAGCGCGCGGATCAGCTTCTTGGTCGACCAGCCGTCCTTATCGAATTTGTATGCGAGAAAGTCGAGCAACTCCGGATGTGTCGGCGCCTCGCCGAGGACGCCGAAGTTATCGACCGAGCCGACGATGCCGCGGCCGAACAGGTGATGCCAGACGCGATTGACGTAGACACGCGTGATGAGCGGCGTCAGGGCGGGGTCGGTCATTTGCTGGGCGAGTTCGAGTCGGCCGCTGCCGGCTTTGACCTTGAGCGGATCGGCGCCGGCGAACGCTTCGAGGAAACGCCGCGGCACGACCGGGCCGAGCATCTTCGGATTGCCGCGATTGAAGACGCGCTCGTCGGTGCCGCTGCCGTCCTGCATGGCGGGCGTCAACCGCGAGTCGAGCTTGATCTGGGCGAGGAGCTTTTTGTGCCGGTCGAGAATGGGGGCGGCGGCCTTGGCGAGTCCTTTTTCTTCGTCGCTGTCAGGAGCAATGAACAGGTCGAGATTCTGTACGAACCAGTTCAGGTACGGGGCATTCTCCTCCCTGTGATCCGCGACGCGACCAGCGCGCGCTTGCAGAATCGTGGCAATGCCGCCGAGATTCCCGCGATAATTGTCGGCCAGGTCGGCGCTGGTTTTGCAATTCAGGTATTCCTCCGGCACCTTGAGCGCGCCTCGAGGAACGGCGGCAGGCGGATTGAGTTCCTGGACCACCGCGACGATCGCAAACTCGGCATCGCCGCTCGGCGTGAACTCGAGATGCGTCCGCTGCCCCTTGTACGGCATGAGATTGACGGCGACCCACTGGAACTTGTCCCCCGTGTTGAACTTTTGCACGAGACTGCCATGCAGCGGGCCGGCGAGCATGATGTGCTGCCCGACGCCGGCGTAGATCATGCCGCTGCCTTTGACGAGCGCGAAGGCTTTGCCGTGCTTGAGCGTGAACTCCGGGGTTCGGATCGTTCGGCCCGAACGCATGGCGCCGCCGAGCGACCCCGATTCGTTCTGCGTGCCGGGCGCGAGCTTCAGCCCGTCCCAGGTCCGGTCGCGTTCGGCCGCGGCATGTTCAACGATTCGGGCGATCGGGCGCGTCGGCGACGTCCCCAGGATGATGTCGCCCGGCTGGACCGAACCGGCGCCAAACGTCAGATCGTCCGGCAACCAATCCGCCGCCGACGGGTTGCGATAATCGACGACGACCTCCGCATCCTTCAGATCCAAGGGAGCCGGCGCCGGCCGATTCACGAGTGGTTGCAGCACGTCCTTGA
>JACQFG010000148.1 GCA_016200155.1 Planctomycetota bacterium
CCGGCGCCGTTGAGCCCGAGAAAACCGACGATTTCGCCCTGTCCGACGGCGAACGAGATGCGATCGACGGCCATCACAGGCCCGAAAAATTTGCTGAGGTTTTCAACGACAATCATGTGCTCTCACCCTCGGCATGGTCAGCCAACGACGATCTGGGGACAGTTAACTCTAGGAAGCCGGCACGAAAGTTCAAGAGGGGCAATCTGGGCTTTATCTCCGGGTTTCGCTGTTTTCTGCTTGCATTTCACCACCGCGGTTTGCAGGATAGCAATCATCCCCCGTGGTGCAGGCGGCTCGCCTGCACGCTGCAGGCGAGCCGCCTGCACCACGGGCACGTTTTAGAAAGGACGTTGAACATGCACCGATGGTTTGCTCTGGCCGGTCTTGGACTCACGCTGGCACTGGTCACAACGACGGACGCCCGCGATAAGCCCAAGGACAACACCGCGCCGACCGGCTTCACCGCGCTCTTCAACGGCAAGGACCTGACCAACTGGCAGGGCCTCGTCACCATCAACAAGAAAATGAAGATGTCGAAAGACGAGTACGCGGCGGCCGTCAAGAAGGCCAACGAGAAACTCGATCACTGGACCGTCAAGGACGGCGTCCTCATCTACGACGGCAAGAAGGGCGGCCAAAACCTGCAGACCGTGAAGGACTATGGCAACTTCGAATTGCTCGTCGACTGGAAAATCCCGCCGAAAGGCGACAGCGGCATCTACCTGCGCGGCCAACCCCAGGTGCAAATCTGGGACTCCAGCGTCCTCTCCGGCGGGCTCGCCATCGACAAGGACACCGGCTCCGGCGGCCTCTGGAACAACCCGCGCGGCACCAACGGCCAGAAGCCCCTCCTCAACGCCGACCGCCCCATTGGCGAGTGGAACACCTTCCACATCACCGTCAAGGGCACCGACGTGACGATCTTCCTTAACGGCAAGAAGGTCGTCGACAAGGCGCCGCTGCTGAATTACTGGGAAAAGGACAAGGACAAGAAGCCGCTGCCGACCCCGGCGCGCGGCCCGATCGAACTGCAAGAACACGGCAACACGCTGTGGTTCAAGAATATCTACGTGAAGGAATTGCCGGACTGATGTGTCTGTCTTCGTTTAGCGCCCGCATGGCGCCACGCGGGCGCTAAACGAATTCACGGGTCAATCTTCGCCGCGCAGCTTCTTCCGCGCCCGCGCCAGGATCGCGCCGATGCTGTTGACCGGAATGTTCAACTCCGTGCTGATCTCTTCGTAACTGCGCCCTTCCAGATAGAATAGCCGCACTACCGCCCGCTCCCGGCTCGGCAACTTCTTCAGTAGCTTGCCGACCTCCTCCAGCGTGTCGAGCGCCGGCCTCGGCTTGTGCTGCGGCTTTTCGTCGGCGATGTCTTCCTTGGCCTTGTGGCCTTCCTTCTCCTTCGCTTGCAGGCGATGGGCCAGTTCGTTGACGCACGTCCGCCGCGCGATCACCGTCAGATACGACGCCAGACTGCTCTTGCCGCGAAACGTACGCAGAGCGGCGTAGTCGTGTTCGACGATCTTAACGAGCACCTGGGCCGCCACGTCTTCCTTGTCCTCGGGCCGCAAGGGATAGCTGCGCATGTCGGCCGTGTGCTGAACGACGTGATAAACCAGGCCGAGGAAACGATCGACGAAATCGTTCCACGCCCCCGGCTCATGATGCAGGCAACGCTTGATCAACTCCCGATCACGGGCTATCAATCCCACGGCGATCCCCTGTTCGCAAGCGAAAACGGCTTTCGTAGCATTCTACATGATCCGAACAGACACGCAAGCCGCGCTGCCATATTGTATACATGGCGCATTCGTTTAGCGCCCGCACAATCCCCCGCGTTCGCCCCGTCCCCCTTCCGGAGACCCTTCATGAGCGACCCCTGGTTCCAATCCCTCTTCGCCGACCGCATCGGCGGCGCCAACTACGGCAAGGGCACCGAAATCTACAAGTTCGAAAAGATCAAACGCGCCAAACGCGCCGCCATCGCCGCCCATCCCGAACGCACGCTCCTCGATTTCGGCATCGGCGAAAACGACGACATGGCCGACGCATCCATCCGCGACGTCGCCAAGGCCGAGATCGACAAGCTCGACAACCGCGGTTACGCCGACAACGGCATCATCGCGTTCAAGGAGGCCGCCGCTGGCTTCATGAAGAAGGTCTTCAGCGTCGCGCTCGATCCGGTCACCGAGGTCAACCACGCCATCGGCTCCAAGCCCGCCCTCGCCATGATCCCCGCCGCGTTCATCAACCCCGGCGACGTCACGCTGATGACGGTCCCCGGCTACCCCGTCGCCGGCACGCACACCAAGTATTACGGCGGCAAGGTCCACGATCTGCCCCTGCGCGAGGAGAACGGCTACTACCCCGACCTCGACGGCATCCCCGACGACGTCAGGAAGAAGGCCAAGCTGCTCGTCATCAACTACCCGAACAGCCCGACCGGGGCCGTGGCAACAAGAGACTTCTACAAGCGTGTCATCGACTTCGCCCACAAGAACAAGGTCGTCATCGTGCAGGACGCCGCCCACATCCTCCTCAGCTACGGCGAGCCGCCGTTGAGCTTCTTGCAGATGGACGGCGCGAAGGACGTCGGCGTCGAGATCCACTCGATGTCGAAGGGCTTCAACATGATCGGCTGGCGCATGGCGTTCGTCGCCGGCCATCCGAAGATCGTGCAGGCGTTCGCGGACGTCAAGGACAACAGCGACTCAGGCCAGTTCATGGCGATCCAGCAAGCCGCCGCCGCCGCGCTCAACCACGCCGAGATCGGCGACCGCATTCGCGCCAAATATCATCGCCGACTCAAGAAATTGGTCGACGTTCTGAACAAGGTCGGCTTCACCGCGAAAATGCCCGGCGGCACCTACTTCCTCTACGCCAAGGCCCCCAAAGGCTGCGGCGATCGCAGCTTCGCGAATGCCGAGGAAGCGAGCCAGTTCCTGATCGGCGAGCAATCGGTGATCTGCGTGCTGTGGGACAACGCCGGCGCCTACCTGCGGTTCTCGGTGACCTATTTGGCCAAGGACGAACGCGAAGAGGACGCCCTGATGGAGGAGACGGTACGGCGGTTGGGGCGGTTGCAATTGCGGTTCTGACCATCTACTACCTCAGCCAAATTCCAGGATGGAATACCTAGAATCGTGCAAAAAGATGGGGTTTTTGGCATCAAAAAGGGCATCGTAGTCACGAGCGAGGGAGACAAGGACGAACCGTTTCTGCAGCCAACTTGGCAATCGATCGACCGGTGTGTTGCGATCGGCAAGTATCACCGCACGAGGAATTCACCCTGCGGCCCATCAGGAGATATTTTCAGCCCTATGATGTCGTCGTGCTTCTCGCTGTTGGTATTGTCGATCCCATGACGGGCTCCGTCCTGATACCACATGGCCTGCGTGAACCCCATCGCGTTGATGGATTTCGTGAATGGAAAAAATGCCTCGATTTCAGGACCCCAGAAGCCATTTCTCTGTGGCTGTTGATCGTCGTCGGCGAAGAGGCAGTAGGAGTGCGTGTAGACTGCGTCATAGCGCTGCGTCACTCCATTCCGCACGACGCCCAGAAAGACACTGTTCATCCAGTGCTGGGGCTGGACGCGCCGAGTTTGATTAATGACGAGAATTCCGTTGCGAGGCAGACCGGCTACCGTGATCGGGAAAACATAATCTCCCAGTTTGGCGACAGCGACCTGCCTGGCCAGTCGGCCGGCCGGGACGCCGGGGTCGGCGCTGCCGATCGAGAAGTCGAAAATGTAGAAATCGGGAGGCTGCTGCGCGAAGTAGGCGATGTGCGCCTCGACGCCTTGCTCGGCGCGATTGGACGTCGTCAGGTAGACGTAATCGTCCGACGCACCGCCCACGGTATCGGGGAAGACGATGACATAGCGAATCGCCGTGGACTCCCGAAACGTCAATTCGCCCGCGCGCGGCCAGTACCCAAGCGCCTGGGAGCGCGGATCTTTTTTTCCTGCGAATGATCGAAATTCCGAGTCCAGCCAGAACTTCTGGCGCGCGTCCTTGACGGGGAACGATTGCTGGACGAATGGATCGTAGATGGCATGTTCAATCGCGTCGAATGTGCTCATGGTTGGCCCTCACCAACCAGTATATGCGGTCTGCTCGTGGGCGATCGGAGTACGCCGCTGTGAGATCGATCCGGAGGAAGCATTCTCCCGTTTCCATCATTCCGAGTGATTGGGGGGAGGTCCGTTCACGGGCCTTTCCGCGCAGCGGTGTTAGGCCTGTCCTTGAGGACGGGTTCGCTAGATCACATCTCCGACAATTGAGGCCCGTTCACGGGCCTTCTCGCTGTTTGGCTTGAGCCGGCGGCGCCGCGAGTGGCTGAAGCCGAACAGCGCGAAGCCTCGTGAACGAGGCTTACACGTAATCGCTCGCTGACGAGTTACCCGTCCTGAAGGACGGGCCTAATACCGCTGCGCGGGAAGGCCCGTGAACGGGCCTGAAATGCCGGTGTCAAGGTCCGTTGCGAACGCAGTCAAACTTCGGCTCTTGTCGTGCTTGCTCGTGGACCGCAGCTTCCATTTTTGCGTAGAACATACCCTCGTCGAGTTCGTCCCATCGTCCCAAAATGGGTGTGTGTGGTGGAATGGATGAGACGAACTCCAAATCCGACTGCCGAAATGACAGCGTCCTCCCCATTTGGAGCACCCCATGAACACCCCCTTCGAGGACTACGCTCGCCGCACCAAATCCTACAGCAAGAACGCCGACTTGCGGAGCTATGCCGGCATTGCGACGTTCTTCAAATCGAACTTCGGCGACGACTGGTCGCAGATCGATATCGCCCTCGTCGGATTGCCGTCGGAGGCGGGGCTGTTGCAGCGGTCCGGGACGCGGCATGGGCCGCGCGAGATGCGGGCGCAGTCGTGCAATATCCTGCCGCACAATCCGCTCACCAAGGTCGTGCCGTTCGAGCTGGCGCGGATCGCGGACATTGGCGATGTGCCGATCGAGCGCGTGCTTAGCCTGGAAAGCGTCACCAGCGAGATTCACGATTTCTACGTCAAGCTGCGCACGGCCAACTTGATCCCGATCACGGCGGGGGGCGATCATGCGATCACGTATCCGATCCTCAAGGCGCTCGGGGCGGGCCGGCCGCTCGGGCTCGTCAAGATCGACGCCCATCTCGACACGGCCCAGAGTATGGCGGGCACCACGCTGCACCACAGCGCTCCGTTCTGGAACGCGGTGAAGGACGGCGTGCTCGATCCGAAGCGGACCATTCACATCGCGATCCGCGACGGAGGCGAGGATTTCCAAAAGTTCGCCTATGAAACCGGGCAGACCGTCATCGACATCGACAAGTTTCACGAGATGGGCATGAAGGCCGTGGTCGCGGAGGCGCGGCGTGTGGTCGGGGATGGGCCGACGTACATCTCGTTCGACATCGATTCGCTCGATCCGGCCTACGCGCCCGGCACCGGCATCCCCGTCGTCGGCGGGCTCACGTCGTATGAAGGCATGAAGATCCTGCACGGGCTGCGGGGCCTGGACATCATCGGCGGCGACGTCGTCGAGGTGTCGCCGCCGTGGGACCACGCGGGCATCACGGCCCTCGCGGGGGCGCAGATGATGTTCGAGATTCTTTGTCTGTCGGCGGAGGCGTTTGCGAGACGTAGAATGTCCTGAGTGACAAGCGGAGTTCCAATTGCCCGTTTCTTCGTTTAGCCCCCGCGTGGAGCCAGGCGGGCGCTAAACGAAGAGCCGGCTGCGCGGGGGTATCGCATGCGCGTCTTCGTCACCGGCGGCACCGGGTTGGTCGGCAG
>JACQFG010000149.1 GCA_016200155.1 Planctomycetota bacterium
AAACGCGCCAAGAAAGCCGAGTCGCCCTGGGATTGGTAATGCTCGTGGTGCGGGCGGCTCGCCTGCACGAATGGTCCGTGCAGGCGAGCCGCCTGCACCACGGAAATCAAACTTCCTATGGGCTACCCCAGCCTGCGTGCGTGTGTCGCCGATCTGCAACGTGCCGGGCAGCTCGTGCGCATCGATGACGAGATCGATCCGCATCTCGAAGCGGCCGAGATCCAGCGGCGCGTCTATCACGCGAAGGGCCCGGCCATCCTGTTCACGCGCGTCAAGGGTTGCCGGTTTCCGATGGTCAGCAATCTCTTCGGCACCCTCGACCGCACCCGTTTTCTCTTCCGCGACATGCTCGACGCCGTCCGGCACCTCGTCGAGCTGAAGGTCGATCCCGCGAATTTCTGGAAGAACCCGTGGCGCTATCGCGATGTGCCGAGGACGCTGTGGTTTCTGCGGCCGAAGTTCGTGCGCTCGGGGCCGATCCTCGAGGCAACGACGACGATCGGCGAACTGCCGCAGCTCGTGTCGTGGCCCAACGACGGCGGCGCGTTCATCACATTGCCGCAGGCTTACACCGAGGACGCCGATCGGCCGGGCTGGCGGCATTCCAATCTCGGCATGTATCGCGTCCAGCTTTCGGGCGGACAGTATCAAGCCGATCGGCAAATTGGTTTGCACTACCAGATTCATCGCGGCATCGGCGTGCATCACGCGGCGGCGCTCCGCAAGGGCGTCCCGTTTCGCGTCAGCATCTTCGTGGGCGGACCGCCGGCGCTGACGCTGTCCGCGGTGATGCCGCTGCCGGAGGGAATGCCGGAGTTGACGTTCGCCGGGGCGCTGGGCGGCCGGCGCGTGCGGCTCATTGATCAGCCAGGCGGGATGCTCGCCGCCGACGCTGACTTTTGCATCACGGGAACGGTCGATCCGAACCTGCAGCTACCCGAAGGCCCGTTCGGCGATCATCTGGGCTACTATAGCCTCGCGCATCCGTTTCCGGTGCTGAACGTCGACAAGGTGTATCACCGCAAGGACGCGATCTGGCCGTTCACGGTGGTCGGGAGGCCTCCGCAGGAAGACACGAGCTTCGGCGCCATCATCCACGAGATCACCGGGCCGATCATCCCGACGGTCGTACACGGTATCCATGCGGTCCACGCCGTCGATGCGGCCGGCGTCCATCCATTGCTGCTCGCGATCGGCAGCGAACGCTACGTTCCCTATGCTCCGCGCCGCAAGCCGCAAGAACTGCTGACGAGCGCGAATGCCCTGTTCGGCCAGGGACAACTGTCGCTCGCCAAGTATCTGTTGATGATCGCGAAGGAGGACGCGCCTGATCTCGACATCCACGACATCCCGCGGTTCTTCCAACATTTGCTGGAACGCATCGACTGGACGAGCGATGTGCATTTCCAGACGAGCACGACGATCGACACGCTCGACTATTCGGGATCGGGGTTGAACGAGGGCTCGAAGGTGGTGCTGGCCGCGGTCGGCCCGCCGCGCCGCGTGCTGCCGACGGAGTTGCCGCGCGGGCTGCGTCTGCCGGACGGCTTCGGCGAGCCTCGCATCGCAATGCCCGGTGTGCTGGTCGTGCAAGCGCCGCCGTATCTGGCGAGCCAGGAGCGTAAGCGACTGGAGGAATCCGAGCCGGCGATCAGCGCCTTCATCGGCGCCCATGGCCCAAGCGATGCGATCAACACGTTCCCGCTGATCGTGCTGGCCGATGACGCCGAATTCGCTGCCCGGACACTGAACAACTTCCTGTGGGTGACGTTCACACGCTCGAACCCCGCCGCCGACATCGCCGGCATCGGCGCCTTCACCTGGCAAAAACACTGGGGCTGCCACGGCTCGCTAATCATCGACGCCCGCATCAAGCCGCACCACGCGCCGCCGCTGGTGGAGGATGCGGACGTGACGCGCCGCGTCGATGCGCTGGCGGCGCCGGGGCGTGCGTTGCATGGGATTATTTGATTCACGTTTCCAGGCCGAATGCGTTTTTGTCGCCGAAGTTGCCGTAGGTGAAACGGTTCAGGAATCGAAAACAGGCGATGCCGTCGAAACCAGTTGGCGGCGCCGCGACGCCCACCACAAGAACGTTGTCGCTGAAGTTGAGGGCCGGAATCTCGATCGGGATCGCATAGATGGGATGCACGCCGGTGAACGCCCCGCCCAATGTGACGGTTTTGAGCGGGGTTCCGCCGCACAGGAGGCAATCGATTTCGTCGAGCACGAACTCAAACGGGTCGTTGGCGGCGCCTGCGCCGGTGTCGGCCAAGACCGTTCGCGTTACCTTCTGTCCGCCTGGTGCGAGGGCAAGCATGACCTGAATGACCGGCCGATCGTTCCGCAACTGCCATTGGACGCGGGCCATCACACGACCTCCCAGATCTCATACACCTTACTGTAGTCGCGTCCGAGTTCGACGCAGTAGGTCTTTGATGGATCCGGCTCGACGTGCTTCAGGCGTTTGAGCAGATCATTGAGGTCATCCGTGACGACGACAACTTTGCCGTTCGCGATCCCGACATATTTGCCCGTGTAAGCGTTCGGCTGCCGCCGGGCTTCATCGAGGACCTGTTCCCCGAGCTCGCGGTTGAGTTGTGCGATAGATTTCGCCATGGCTTTTTCCTTTGCGCGATGAGTGCGTCTGGTTAGCGCCCGTGCAAAAGCGGCGACCAGCGGGCGAGGGGCATCAGCTACTTCCCCGCCTTTTCCCATAACGTCAAACCGGACGGGTTCGCCACGGCCAGCCAGACGCCGTCCGGCGAAATCGCCACCGAATTGGCGTCGCGTGCGGTCTTGAGGACCGCCTTGCTGGTCTGGGTGGCGACGTCCCAGACGCGCACGGTCTTGTCCTCGTAGCCGCAGGAGGCCAGCGTCTTGCCGTCCTTGGTGAGCGATAATGCCAGGACGGAATTCTCGTGGCCCTTGAACATCAAGGCTTTGCCCTTCGCTTCGGTCAAATCGATCATCTTGATGGAGTGGTCCCCCTTGCCTTCGGCGCCGCCGGCAAAGAGGATTTTCTTGCTGTCGGGAGTGAAGGTGACGCTGGAGAAGCTGTCGGGGAACTTCATGCCGCGCACGATCTTGCCGGTGTCGGGGTTCCAGATGACGACGGTCTTGTCCTTGCCGACGGTGGCGCAGGTCTTGCCGTCCGGCGAGAAAGCGACGCCGAGGACGACGTCGGTGTGCGCTTTCAGCGTGAACTTCACCTTCTTGGCCTCGATGTCGTAGAGAACGGCCGACTTGTCGAAGCTGGCGGCGAGCAAGGTCTTGTTGTCGGGGCTGAAGGCGACGGCGGTGACGCGGCCGGCGAACTTGGGGAGCTGGGTGATTTCGTTGCCGGTGGCGAAGTCCCAGATGCGTGCGGTCTTGTCCTGCGACCCGGAGGCAATCGACTTGCCGTCGGGGCTGACGGCGACGGCCCAGACTTCATCGGTGTGGCCTTTGAAATCGCGGAGGTACTTGTTGTCGGCGACCTCCCAGGCCTGGAGCACGCCGCCGTTGCGATGGTTGCCGCCGACGACGACGCGTTTGCCGTCCGGCATGAACGCGACGCTGTAGCCGGCGCCGCCGCCGATGGCGATGTCGCCGGTTCGGCGGAATTCCTGAGCCGAGCTTGGCCCGGCGATCGATGCGAAGGCGATCAAGAGAACCAACCGATAGGTAGTGGACATTGGACAACCTCCTTTGCGGCGGGCAAGGTGGATCATGCGCTCGGCACGGCGGATTGCCCCTCCGCCTCTTTCTTTTTACGCGCGATCCGCACATCGATGAACGATTTCACGCACATCAAGACAAATGATAAACACAGCAGCGACATCGCGACCGTTCCGCCGGCGGCCAGGCCGAATTTGAAATTGTCTTGTGTCGACGCGTAGATCAGCCGCCCCATGGGCAAGATAACTCCCAGGACGCCGACCACGGCGGCTCCGTGCATTGCGTGCATGCGGAATTTCTCGTTGAGCGCCAGCGCGCCGCAGACGATCAGCGCCACGCCGAAGCCCGACGGGATGAACGCCGTGGGGCTTTGTGTGTCAGACAGAAAGAACAGGATCGGGCCGAGGATCGTGAGCACGACGCCGAAGCCGATTGCGATGGGGGCCATCAAATAATCTCCAGTTTGCTACGCCGCAAGCGGCGGTTCAATCCTTCTTGCCGAGACAATACAGCAGCCCGTCGGTGTTGCCGATGACGATGCAGCCGCGTGCGACAGCCGGGGAGGCGGTGATGCGGCCGCCGAGGGTGATGCTTAGCACTTCCTTGCCGGTGTCGAGGTTGACGACGTAGAACGTGCCGCCGCCGGCGCCGAAGTAGACGCGATTGCCGGCGATCACCGGGGAGCAATCGACCGGGCCGTCCGTCGGGAACGACCAGACCGGCTTCTCTCCCTTGTCGCGCGGCAACGCATAGACGCTGCGGTCGCGGCTGCCGACGACGACGTACTTGTCCGTCACCGCCGCGGAGCCGTAGAACGGCTGTGAACGCTTCGGCTCGAAGGACCAGAGGACTTCTTCCTTCTTGAGGTCGAGACTTTGCAGCACGCCGTTCATGTTGCCGACGAAGAGCTTGTCGTTCAGAACGGCAGCGGTGGCGGCGGCCTGGCCGGAGAGTTCGATCTTCGTCTTCTCCTTGCCGTCCTTGATGTCGATGATGTGCAGATGGCTGTCGCAGCCGGCAAGGAAGGTTTGCTTGTTGGCGATGACGGCCGAGCCGTTGACGGGGCCGTCGATCTTGATCTTCCAGCGCAGCGTCTTGTCCTTGATGGCGAGGCAGTAGAGCGTCGAATCGTGGGCGCCGAAGATGACGTTGTCGCCGTCGAAGTTGGCGCCGCCGGTGATTTCGCCGTTGACCTCGTATTCCCAGATCTTGTTGCCGGTGGCGGCATCGAGACAGAAGAACGACGCGTCCTCGGTGCCGACGAAGACCTTGCCTTGATAAACGCTGGGCGGCGCCTTGGTGGCGCCAATCTTCGCCTTCCATTTCGTGTTGCCGGTCGCCAGATCGATGGCGTGCAGGTGATCGTCGTAGCAGCCGACGTAAATCGTGTCCTTGACGATGGCGGCGGTCGATTCGATCCCCTTCTTGAGATCGATCTTCCAGCGAATTTCGAGCTTGTCAGGCAGCGTCGTCTTTGCGACCCCGGTCTGCAACGGATCGCCGCGGAAGAGCGGCCAATCGGTCTCGTCCTTCGGCTGCGGCAAAACCACGGCGACCGTGTGCGTCTCGCGCGGCACGATGGAATACGCGACCGGGCCGACCACCATCAGGCCAACGATCAGGACGCCCAGGAGCCACGGCATCTTATTGTGAGTCACGGCTTCTCCCGTGGTGCAGGCGGCTCGCCTGCACAGGTGATTCGAAATCCGTGCAGGCGAGCCGCCCGCACTACGGTTTATTGTAACAACCCGCCTTGCATTGGGCACGCCTCGTCTTTACAGTGGGTGGGTAATCAATCGCAAATCCCACGTGCTTTTTTCTTTCTCAAAGGAGTTGCACCATGCGTAGGTCGATTTTCCTGTGTGTCGGTTTCGCCGCGATCGCGGCACTGATCCTGTCGTCCGCGGCGCTGATGTCGCCGGCCCAGGAAGAGGCCAAGGGCGACGGCCCCGACAAGGCGCCGAAGATCTCGCCCAGCAAGGTCGTAAAGGTCACCGTCTATCCCGATAGCGCCCTCGTCACCCGCGAAGTCGATGTCCCCAAGGGCGATGGCCTCACCGAACTCATCGTCGGCGATCTTCCCGCCCAGACGGTGCAGAGTTCGCTCTACTCCGAAGGCAGCGACGGCGTCCGCATCCTGACCACGCGCTATCGCACCCGCCCCGTGCAGCAAGACACTCGCGAGGAAGTCCGCAAGCTGACCGACGAGATGAAGAAGCACCAGATCACGCTCGAGAAGATCGAATCCGACATGAAGACGATCGAGCAGAACCTGGCTGCCGTCAGCAAGCTCGAAAACTTCACCGACAAGACGACGGTCGCCAGCGCCGAGAAGGGCGGCCTGAATCCGGACAGCGCCGTCAAGCTGATCACCTACGTCATGGAGCAGCGCACCGAGAAGACCAAGGAACTCGTCAAACTTCGACAGGAAGCGAAGGTCCTCTCCGACACGTTCGGCTTCCTGACGCGCAAGCTGGCGAGCATTTCGACCGGCAGCAGCAAGATCGAGCGCGACGCCGTCATCGTCGTCGATCGCGCCAAGGGAGCGGCCGCGAAGGTCAAGCTCAACTACCTCGTCGATTCCGTCGTCTGGCGGCCGCAGTACAAGCTGCGGGCCGGCAAAGCTGCGGACGATGTGCAGATGGACTACCTGGCGGCGATGACGCAGCGCACGGGCGAGGACTGGAACAACGTCGAGCTGACGCTGTCGACGGCCCAGCCGATGCTGAACGCGACGCCGCCGGACCTGAAGACGCTGTCGGTGATGGTGGTGCCGCGCAGCAGTCTGCCGCCGATCGCGGGTCTCAATCCGGTGCCGCAGCCGCCGGGTCAGCCTGCCCCGCCGCCCGTGCAGTTCCCGCCGCCGTCGGCGGTTTACGCCAATCCGAAGAGCCCGGCCGAGCTGGCGATGGAAGCGCAGAAGTTCCGCCAGAAGGCGCAGGACCTGGCCAACAAGGACAAGGACAACCGCAAGGAAGTCGCCGAGCTGTTCAACGAGGCCGCCGCTTTCGATCAGACGCGCGAGCTGACCAAGTCGTCCGAGGAGCTGGCGGTCGAACGCCTGCAAGGCGGCAAGGGGACCGTCAACGGCGAAGGCCCGAGCGTCACGTTCCATCTCAAGTCGAAGATCTCCGTCCCGTCGCGCAATGACGAGCAAGTGATCGAGATCGCCAAGGTCACGTTCGCTCCGAAGTATTACTACAAGGCCGTCCCGGTGCTCAATCCGCACGTCTATCGGCTCGCCGACCTGACGAACAAGAGCGGGCTGGTGCTGTTGCCCGGCGAGGCGACGATGTACCAGGGGACCGATTTCGTGGGCCGCATGACGATGCCGCTGGTCGCCATCGGCGAGGAGTTCACCGCGGGCTTCGGCGTCGATCCGCAGTTGCAGGTCAAGCGCAAGCTGATGGACAAGACGCGCTCGACCCAGGGCGGCAATCAGGTGCTCAAGTACGACTACCGCATTCTCGTCAACAGCTTCAAGATCGAAGCCGTCAAGATGCAGATCTGGGACCGCTTGCCGCACTCCGAGACCAGCGAGACCGCGAATATCACGCTGGTGAAGACGTCGACCGAGCTGAGCAAGGACCCGCTCTACCTGCGTGAAAGCAAATCCCAGGGCCTGTTGCGCTGGGACCTCGACGTCGAGCCCGGCATGACCGGCGAGAAGGCAATGACGATCACCTACGAGTTCCGCATCGAACTCGACCGCCAGGCAGTGATCACGAGCTTCACGACGAAGTAAACCGGCAGCCAGCGACCTGCTCACGGCCCGTGAGCAGGTTGCCGGCTGGACACGAGTTATTGGCATGAGAGAGCGGAAACAAACATTTGACAAATCCAATCGTCAGCCGAAAATAGATATCGGGCAGTTTGCCGCGTAAGATCGTGCTGAGGTGAGCAATGGTTCAGAAATTGGCAGTGAGCAATGGTTCGCTCGATTCGCTGATTAAAGACTGCGCGGCGACACTTGAGCGCGTGGCCTCGTACAAGCTGCCCCCCTCGTTGGATCGTCGTTTGTTATGGCTTTCCGAAAACAAGGAGACGCTGACACACGAGGAACGCGAGGAGCTCCAGGCGCTGGTCGATCTGGCGGAGGATCGCACGGTGGAGAAATTGCAAGCAAGCGTAATGTTGCGCAGCCTTGCTGAAGCGTGCCCGCAATTGTTTGGGACCGCCCCGTGAGTGTCATTCCCGCAAATCTGCGTGAAGCCGTCGTCCTCCGGGACCATAGATAGCGGTTTTGGATGCTTCGTTGACGTCGAGTTTTCGTGGTGCGGGCGGCTCGCCTGCACATGTCGCTGGTCGACGGAAGGGACGTGCAGGCGAGCCGCCCGCACCACGAAAATTCGCGTATCTCATTTTGAATCACTGTTCCAGTTATTGGCCACACGACCTAGACGATCGCCATCGGTTGTTTTCGCCCGTTTCTCCCTTCCTTCCATCTTCGCGCATGGCGCTTGTCTTCTGTAGCCTGCGGCAATCGCTTGTCTCAACAACCTGAAACACAAGCACTTCCGATGAAGTGAGTCTCGCGGTGTGCCGATACTTTTGCTGTCATGCCCACTTCGCAGGGAGACGGCGAATGATCGACGAAATCACAATTCCCACCGAAACCGAGCAGTTGCGCGAGCAGTTGCTGCGCGCCCAGCGTCTCAGCAGCGTCGGCACGCTCGCGTCCAGCGTTGCCCATGAGTTCAACAACATCCTGACCACGCTGATCATGTACGCCAAGCTCGGCATGAAGCCGGACGGTTCGGACGCCAGCAAGCAGCAGGCGTTCGAGAAGATCCTCAAGGGGAGCCAGCGCGCCGCGGTCATCATCTCCAGCATGCTCGGCTTTGCCCGCAACAGCTCGACCCAGCGTGAGATGGTCGAGTTGGTGCCGCTCCTGGAAGAGGTGCTGGTGCTGACGGACAAGGACCTGAGCAAGCACCAGATCCGCATCGAGAAGCGCTATCACAGCCGGCCGAAAGCGCCGATCGTGCGCGGGCAGATCGAGCAAATCTTGCTGAATCTGCTCATCAACGCGCGTCAGTCCATGCCGAAGGGAGGCCGGCTGACGATCGACATTCGCGACAACGACAAGACGAACATGGCCGAGATCGCGATCTGCGATACCGGCGTCGGCATCCCGCCGGATCAGCTTCGGCTCATCTTCGAGCCGTTCTACACGACGAAGAAGCCTGACGAGGCAGGCCACGGCGGCAGCGGCCTGGGCCTGAGCGTGTGCCGGCAGATCATCGAGCAGCATCAGGGCCGCATCCGCGTCGAGAGCATCGTCGGCAAGGGCTCGAAGTTCACGGTCAAGCTGCCGCTCGATGGTCCGCTGGAGACGCATTAGACCCCCGGTTTGCCGCTTGCGGGGTAGCAGAACCTGCTACGCCGCAAGCGGCCAATCTTACGCATTCTCTTTTCGCGCACCTCCTTGATCCAATTTGACACGACATATCCCTTGACATAATCCCTTTCGATCTTATTATCCCGCGCTTACCGAAATCTCTTTCGATCAAAGGAATCGACCATGCTGCGAAACATGGGAGCGCTGGCGCTGTGCGGCTTTCTGCTGACCGGGTGCTTCACCGACCCGCACAAGCAAAAGCAGATCCAGGAAGAAAACGAGAAGGCCCGCGATCTCAATATTCGCACCGTCGGCGATGTCTCCGACTTTGGCAACGGCGGACCGCTACAGGTGCATGGCGTCGGCCTGGTCACCGGGCTCGCGGGCACCGGCCATTGCCCCGACAACGAGTACCGCACCCTCCTCGAAGGTTACTTGCTCAAGAACACCGGGCCGCGCGGCGGGCATCTGCCCAACGTTGCGCCGGAGACCAGCGTGCGCCGCATCCTCGACAATCCCAACAACTGTCTCGTCATCGTCTCCGGTCAGATCCCTGCCGGCGCCCGCAAGGGCGATCGCTTCGACGTCGACATCAAGCTCCCCGAAGGCAGCAAGGCGAGCAGCCTCGCCGGCGGCTACCTGCACCTGAGCATCCTGCGCGTCTACGAAGCGGTGGCCAACATCACCAACAACCCGAACCGGTCGATGGACGGCCGACTGCTGCCCGGCCACATCTTCGGCGATGCCAAGGGCCCCCTCGTCGTGGCCTTCGGCGACGACGTCGATCCCCATGAATTCAAACGCGCCAAGGTTTGGCTTGGCGGCGCCTCGCGCATCGCCCGGCCCTATCATCTCAGCCTGCGCAAGGACGAGAAATCGCTGAGCGTCGCCAACAACGTCGCCCGCCGCATCAACTTCATGTATCAGGATGACCCGAAGGCCGGCAAACTCCACGCCGACTATACCGATCGCGAGAGCCAGATCCTCCTCGAAGGCGCCATCGCCAACCAGCTCAATCAGCGCAACGATCCCTCCGGCATGAGCGATCGCGAGATGGCCCGGGCCGTCAGCGCCGAGATCGTCAACGTCCGCGTCCCGCAGGCTTATCGCTACAACCACGATCGCTTCCTGTCCGTGTCGAGCCTCACGCCGATCGACAACAATGACCCCGGCATCGTGCGCTACCGCAAGCGCCTGGAGAAGCTGCTGCTCGATCCGCGCGACACCCTGGCGGCGGCGATGCGGCTCGAAGCCCTCGGCCGCGACAGCATACCGCTCCTCAAAGCGGGCCTCAACAGCGATCACCCGTTCGTCCGCTTCGCCAGTGCCGAGGCGCTCGCTTACCTGGGCAGCCCCGCCGGCGCCGAAGCCCTCGGACAACTCGCCCAGCAGCACCCGGTATTCATCAAGCATGCGACGACCGCCCTCGCCAACCTCGGCGAGACGACCTGCAGAGACAAGCTCGCGGAATTGATGCTGTGCGACGACCCCGCCGTCCGCTGTGCCGCGTTCTACGCGCTGTCGCTCCTCCTGGATGAACTCGAACAGGAAGTCCAGCAGCGCAAGAGGCTGCATCGCTTCCCGCAGGCGTCCGGCTCGATGATCTACTTCGCGGTCAGCAAGCGCCCGCAGGTCGTCATCTTCGGCCGAGGCCCCGTCCTCGCGCCGGGCACGCGCATGCTGGTCGGCAAGGACTACACGCTGGCCCCCGGACCGAACGCCGGCGAATTCCTCGTCAAGCGCATCACGCCGCAAGGCGAGCAGAAACGTATCTCCACCAACCGCCTCGACGATATTCTCGTCAGCCTGACCGAGCTGCGTGCCGCCTATCCGGACATCGTCGATTTCCTGACGAAAGCGAACCAGCAGAAGCTCGTCAACAGCCCGATCTCGACCTGGTCGACGCCCGACGTGACGCTGCAAACGCTGCTCGACACCGGCCGCCAGATGCCACCCACGCCGCGCAGAGCGGTCGGCGGCATCTAAGCAGAAACGGCGGTTTCTCATGGCAACCTCAACGCACGGCCCACGCAAGCGGCGCACGCGCCAGCACGTGATCGCTGACCTCGGCGTTCACCACGTGCAAGTGAGGAAGCGAATTTCTCTTTCAACGTGGACATCGGCGACTATAATTTGTGGACAGAGCGGATTCAACCATGAAAACCTTGAAACGAACCTATGGACGCAGCAACGTTAAATTCGCCCAGCTGGACAAGGTTCTCCGAGCTTTTGGATTCTCATGGCGCCCGAGCGAACGCAATCCGCGCACGCGCATCTACGAACATGAAGCCGGAGCCCGGATCGGCTTGAAACCCTATCGCGCCAACGAGCGTGTTTACAAACACCACATGTGGTCCGTCCGCACGGAACTGGACAACTTCGGCATCGCGGACCCGACCACGTTCGACGCCAAAATTCAGAAGGCAGGGTGACCAGCAATGGCGGTGCGCAACCGGAGATGCAACTGCATGATCCAAACCAGGCTTCTGACTCTCACCCAGGCAAACGTCGACAACGGCCACATGTACCTCACGGAGTGCATGGGCATCTTCCCGAAAGATACCCTGGGCGGCGCCAACGAATCTCAGGCCGCCCCGCGCAAGGTTCAGATCCATTTCGGTGGATCGGTTGCGACGACAGATATCGATCAGGGCAAGCGAATATTCCGGAGTCGCTGTTTCCGGCAGTTTTTCGCCGAGAACTCTTTGGCTGCCGGCGATCGCGTTTTGCTGGAGCAACGGGATCCATACACGTATCGCGTCTCCGCTGCTGGAGAACTCGCGTGTCTCTCCATTCAACAACCCTGGGCCGATTTCATTCTCGATGGCATCAAGCTGGTGGAAAACCGCAACCGGCGCTGGAAGGAAGCAGAGCAAAAACTGGCAGCGGGGGAGAGCGTCTCGTTGGGCATCCATGTGAGCAAGACCGTGGGGCGCGAACTCCAACTGAAACGTGATGAACTCGCCCCAGGCTGGCACCCCAGCATACAAAAGCGATATGGCGGTTTCGTCCATGGGATTGTCGAAGTCATAAAGATTTGTAGGTACGAATGCCTCCCGACAGAATTGAAAACAGACCCGTTCGTCGATCAAAAGTTCGACTTCCATTGGGTCCTCAAGAACCCCCGAAAAC
>JACQFG010000195.1 GCA_016200155.1 Planctomycetota bacterium
AGCCGCAGGCTTTAGCCTGCGGCCGTCGGTCCAATTTGCCGCCGCCGAATCGCCGCAGGCTAAAGCCTGCGGCTACCGCAATGCACGCCAATGATCGGCTACGACCATCACTCCGGAGGCGGCGATGACTCGGCTCAGCGTGTTGTTTATCCTGGCGGTCGGTTGGATTGCCGTTCCTGCAACGCAGGCGCAGACCTCGAAGGAGGCGATCGCCATGCGCCAGGCGATCGTCAAGGGGGACATCAAGTCCGTCGAGCGGCTCATGAAGGAACTCAAGCCGCACTTGAACGCCTTCGACCAGTACGAGAAGGACGCGTTTCTTCACGTCGCGGCGGCGGCGGGCCATGTGCCCATCGTGCAGTACCTCGTCGAGCAAGGCGCCGACGTCAATCTGCGCGCTCCCGGTCGCGGCGACTACATCGGCGGCATCAATCGTTACTCCAACGGCGGGCAGACGCCGCTTCTTTTGGTGTGCGCGGAAGGTCATGTCGAAGCTGCCAGGTACCTGTTATCCAAGGGCGCCAAGGCCGACGTCACCGACGCCTGGGGTCTGACGCCGCTGCATCACGCAGCCCGGCAAGGTCACAAAGAACTCGTCGAGGCCTTCTTCAAGCAAGGCATCAAGCCGGCAAACGAGAAGGACGGCGCCATCCGATTGCCGCGCGGCCTGGGCGGCCTGGGCGGCCCGGCCTCCGTGGGAACGCCACTGCATCTGGCCGCGGAAGGCGGGCATGACGCAATCGTCAAGATCCTGCTCGATCACGAGGCCGACGGCGCCGCCCTCGATGCCGCCGGACGCACGCCGTTGCATCGCTTGCTGGACGATCTGGATCACTCGGCTTACATCAAGGTCCGCTTCACCACCGACATGTACCGGATAGCGCCCGCGCAGGTGAAGCCCGATTCCGGCAAGTGGAGCGAGCCGGGCCGGGAACGCGCGTTGAAGCTCCTGCTCGATGCCCGGGCGAACGTGTCGGCCCAGGACTACGAAAAAAAGACGCCGCTCTATCTGGCTCAGCGCTTTGGCAAGAACACGAAGCTGTTCACGACGCTGAAGGACAAGGGCGCCAACCTGAGCGCAGCCGACGGGGTGCGGTTGAACGACGTCGCACTCGTGGAAAAACTCATCACGGCGAACCCCAAGCTGCTGCAAGAGACGATCTGGCTGCGCCGCAACCTGTTCTTGCTGGCAATCGAAGAAGGCCATCAGCCCATGGTCGAAATGCTGATTCGCCACAAGGCCGACGTCGAATCGAAGAAGATGACGCACCCCCTGACGACGCCGCTCGGGGTCGCAGCCCAGCACAATCATACTCACCTGGTGCGTTTCTTTATCGACAAGGCCGACAAATCGGAATTCGCGGGCGACTATTGCATCTTCTTCCGCACCTACGAAGCCTGTCTGGGCGGCAAATGTAAGCTCGACGTTCTCAAGGAAATCCTGCGCCGCCGCGACGACATTCAGGACCGCCGCTTCACCTGGGCCCTGTACGGCAGCACCTATGTCACCGGCCCAAACGAAGCAAAGTATGACTTGATCGAGCTGCTCCTGGAGAACAAGGGGAAGGCCGACATGAAGGACGAATACGTCGTACAGGCAGTCGAGACGGCGGTGCGGCGGCGCGACGAGAAGATGGTCGCCCTGTTCATCAAGCACGGCGCCGGCGTCGAGCGCGAACGCAAGGACAACTGGCCCTCGGCACTGGTGCAAGCGGTGCACGAGGGAAACCCGGCCATCCTCAAGCTCATCCTGCATGCGAAGCCGAAGCTGGAAGCGCGCGACAAGCAAGGCCAGACCGCCCTGCACCGCGCCGTCACGACAGGCAAGCTCGAGATCGTTCGCCTGCTCGTCGAGGCCGGCGCCGACGTGTTCGCGAAGGACGAACGCAATCAGACGCCGCTCATGCTGGCAAACCGCGACGAGATGCGCGCTTATCTGCGCGAACGGGAGCAGAAGAAGAAATGAACCGCCGCTTGCGGCTTAGCGTTCGCACGGCGCCAAGCGAACGCTAAGCCGCAAGCGGCTGATCATTCTGCCTGCCGCACGGCGTGATACAGGCTCGGCACCGTTACGCGGTGATCGCCCTGCACGTATAAGCTCTCGCCGCCGTCCGCGACGGTGCGCACCAGGATCGTCTTCCATGGCCGATAGTAGTAGCGCGGATCGCTCTTGGGCGCTTGCTGGCGGTGATCGTCGTCGATGGCGATCAGGTCGAAGACGCCGGTGGTGAATCGGCGTATCTGCTTGCCTTCCTGGTGGGCGACGTTGCGGGCCATCGACAGCGCCTTCAGATAGACTTCGGGCCCCATGACGGCGGAGCCGAGGCTGACGAGGACGCCGCCTTCGAGGTTCGTGACCGATTGCGTGAAGATCAGAAAGTCCTGGTAGCTGGTTTGACCGAGGGCGGCGCCGTCGCAGTTGGGATGTTCGTGGATGATGTCATAGCCGACGCCGACGTGCACGGTGATCGGCACGCCGAGCCGGACCGCCGCCGCCAGCACGCTCACGTCCTTGTGCGGGAACGGTCCGTCGAGAATCGCCCGGCCGATCGCCTCGCCGAGTCCCAGGCCGGCCTTCGCCCCCTGGACGATCGCGTCGTTGATGCGGCCGGTTTCTTGCCAGAGACCGAATTCGCCCGTCTGTATGTAACGAGCGACGCTTTCGGTGGTGGCGCCGATCAAGGCGAATTCCCAGTCATGGATCGGCCCGGCGCCGTTCATCGCCAGATGCGTCAAATCGCCGCGCTGCATCATGTCGATCAAATAGCGCGACACGCCGGCCCGCAGCACGTGTGCTCCCATCAACGCGATCCGCGCCGCCCCGCTGCGCTTCGCCTCGACGATCTTTCGCCCGAGCGTCGGCAGCGCGGCATGCGCGAACGGCGGCGCCGGTGCATCCAGGGGCAAGAGGGCCGACAAATCGAGATCGTGCTGACGCTGCGCCAGCGGTTGAATCTTCAAGCGCGACCGGTCGAATGCAGGGTGTGGCATGATGCCATTTATAGTGCGCCCGTCAGAAATGACGCATCCGCGCCGCGCGAAAAATGGGTTGCGCGGCGCCTGTAAGTTTCACACACACCCTCCTCGATTGCCCCCCAGAATCCAGCGAAATTGCGATAGGCAAGAAAGGCCCGTTTTGATAAAATGGGTAAAAGAGTGAAAGTAGACATTCAGCAATAGCTTCGAATAGTCAACAAAAAGCCACGGAAAACACGCGGTCCAGCGTTTTTCCTTGACGAATACGACGGGACATGGCCGGAGGCCGACGTATGGATGCACTGTCCACCCTACTGGAACAGCTCAAGAAAAGCGGGCAAGTCGAAGGCGCCTTTCGCGGGTTCCTTCACGTGCTGATCGGCCGGACGATCACGCGCGTCAAGGACAAGACGGTAATCTCCAAGGGGATCGCCTGGCGCGAGATGGCCGGCTGGCTCAAGAAGCTGCGCTGGGACCCCGAAGCGGTGCGCGAGCTCGGCCTCGACCCGGACGACCTGCCGCCGCGCGATCGTCAGCGCTACTGGTATGGCGCCATCCTGCACGCCAAGGTCGACAGCCCCGCGGCGGCCGCGGCGGGCGACAAATTCGCCGCGGTCCTGCGCGGCCTGGGCTTCGAAGTCGGGCCGGCGCCGGGATCGTGAAAACCGTAGACCTCACGCTCCGCGTGAGGAATCCTCACGCGGAGCGTGAGGTCTACGAAAATCGCTCCACTTGACCCTGTCCTCCTTCGTGCCTATCATCATCTATCGGGTCATCGTCGCGCCGTTTTCGTCCTCGTCACCAATCAGGAGCGTCCCGCGCATGAAGGCGGAACAACGCAAAGAGCTGGAAACCAATACCCTTGCCGACCGCATGGGACGGATCATGCAGCGGGCGCAGGGCGGCTCACGGCGCGCGGTCGTCACCTACCTGATCGTCGTCGCCGCCCTCATCGCCGGCGGCTGGTTCACCTACAACTATTTCCGCGAAGCCAAGGTGGAAACTTCGAAGGAATGGCTCTATTTCTACGACGGCGCCAATGACCTGATTAACCCCCTGGCCAGCAAGCTCGACCATGATCACCCCGTCGGCACCGCGGCCCGCTTCCAGATCGCCTACCACCTCTACTGGGACGAAGGCATCAAACGCATCGGCATCGACCCCAATGGCGCTCTGCAAAGCATCAAGCAAGCCGACACCATCTACGCCAAGCTGGCCGAGGAGTGCAAGGACGACGCCAGTCCGGTCTTCTGGCTGCAAGCAACCCTGATGCGAGGCGTCGCCAACGAATCGCTGGCGGTGCAGGACCGCACATCCTTGAAGCGAGCCAAGGATCATTACAACGACATCATCGCGAAGTACGAGGGCGAAAAATACGCCGAGGTTCGCTACGCCAAGGAGCGCCTCGACGCCATGAAGGACGAGCGAACCCTGTCCAACACCTACGAGGATATCCAGAAGAAGGTGCTCAAACTGGATCC
>JACQFG010000154.1 GCA_016200155.1 Planctomycetota bacterium
AGCATGTCGGGCCGATACTCTTTCACCAGCATGCCGGCGTCGAAGCCGGTGGTGGCGATCTTCACATCGAAACGGCCGTCTTCTTCGAGGAACTTCGTCATCACGTCGACGAGTTCGACGTCATCGTCAACGAGCAGGACCTTGCGGCGGCCCGATTCGAGCGCGTCGGTCGGGATGCCGTTGTCCTTCATGAACTTGTAGAGCATTTCGCGCGGGATGCGGCGAAACCTCGACCCAGGGACCCGAAAGCCCTTGAGTTGTCCGTTGTCGAAGCAACGGATGATGGTTTGCTGGCTGACCTTGCAAATCTTGGCAGCTTCGCCTGTCGTGAAAACGGTCTTCATGGGTACGTCCACCCCTTGCCGGCGCCCAGCCGGCCTTTGAGACTGGCCCGCAGAACCTCTCTTCCACAAGAAGGCGGCGGACCGAAATCTTCCTTGACTTGCCTAATCCGAGTTCCGATCGTCAAGTCTTGTCAACACCCTCGCAGGATACCGCGAATGCCTTATTCGGATCAATCCCGAAATTCGGCGTTTTCGGCCCTGACGGAAGGTTTTGCCAATCTTGCCGATGGTCCTGATTATAACCACCTTGCGAATCGTGTCAATGCGACTCCGGCGCTGGGCGGTTTACGCAAGTCATGCGGGCTCAGGGGTTTGCAAAAATCACAACCGGCGAATTTCTCCTTGGGTGAATACTTTGCGCGACGGCGATAGTCATCCTGATCGCAATAGTTCTTGCAATCGTGCCATTTCCATATCGTCCACTATCTTGCCTGACTTGAACGGATTGGTCAGATTCGCATTGGCGAAGTGGGTGGAGTTTGCGGGCAGCGTCAATACTTGTTGGTTAGTTCCTCGACGATCCGGCCGGCCTGGCGCACGCGCGCGAACACCTCGTGGGCGTTGACGCCGTATCCAAGCGCGGCGAGGGATTCGGCAGCGGTGGCGGCAACGTAAATGGGGGCGTTTTCATCTGCCCCGCCGGATTCATAGCTGTTCGCGCCGCCGTCGTCCAGAACTTGCAGGAGGCCCTCGGTGACCACCGACCTGCCTTCGGCGTTGAGCAGGTGGCCTACGGTGCCGAGAATCCGCGCGGCGATGATGCGGCGATCGGCGTCGGGATCATGCAGAAACTCAAGTAGGTCCTCGGGCGACGTGACCCACTGCAGTAGCCTCGCTGCAGGACGTTCCCATTTCGGTCCACGGGGATCATAGATGCTGCGGACCACCTGCTTGAACCGCGCAAGCGCGCCGTCGATCAGCAATTTTCCAGGCACCTCGCCAATATCGTACCACGTGGCGGTCATCTCGTGAGCATAGACCGCGGTCTTGCCCACGAGCCAGGAAGTGAACGTGCCCATACTGCATGCGGTGGTGTGCTCCCTTGCGAATGCGTCAAGCCAGCGCAAATCGGCCTTGCCGAAATAATAGACGCAAGTCGCAACATGGCCCAGCAATGAGGACGCGGGTTTCTCGACGAATTCGACGATCCGCCCGTCCGGCGCCGCGCCGACCATACCGTAGCGTGACGTTTGCCAGTTCGGCCGGCGCGGGGTGACGACCAGCGCCGGTGATTTGCTTCGAGCCCGGAAGATGAACTCGGACAGGTCGTACGTGAACCAGTTGTCGGACGCCAGCACGGCCACATCGTCGGGGGTGTCGGCTGCAAAGATCAAATCGCCGACCGCGCCTTTGCGATCCTGTGGCGAATGGGTGCCGTCGCCGACGACGCGGACCGGCTTCATCCCTGACGGAAGCCCTTGCCGCCATGCCTCGAGAGCCGGCTTGATCGCTTCGTTGGTGACGACGACGACGTGCTGCAATCCGGCAATACCCGACAGCAGCTTTACCAGGCGCGTCAGCAGCGGCTCCTCGTCGAGGTCCAAGAGCGGCAGCGGCACCTACGCGCCGGCGCTATTCACCGCTCGCTCATGTGTCCCCGCAAGCACGACGGCATACATCGGTCATCTTCCTTTCAACCTTGCGCGACCAGCGGCACGTCCAGATTCTCCACCACCAGCGGCTTCACGACCCGGCAATCGATCTTATCAAATTCGCGGCGCAGGTCTTCATACATCGCCTCGTCGCGATGGATCCCGATGATCGCCCCGCCCGATCCTGCGAAATTGGCGCTGGCCCCCAGGTTCTGAGCGAGCGTCACCATGGCGACGAGGTTCTTGTCCGGCTCATACATCGATTGCCGGGTCGCGAATGTCTCGTTGATCAAGCTGCCGAGCCGATCCCATTTCTCGCCGAGGATGGCGCCGCGCGCTTCCTCGGTCAACTCTGCCAGTCGAACCATGCCGGCCCGAACCTTGGGATCGCCGGTGAGATAGCTTTGCCGCAACGGGCTGTGCACGGCGCCGGAGGACTTGCTCATCGCGTTGCTGTACGCAAGGTACAACGGCGGCAGGCGGCTGCACGGCAGGGATTCGTAGCGTCCGTGACTCAGGCCGCACTGGGATTGCTGCCGGTGCGGCGCGAAGTCCATGTAGACCAGCCCGCCGTAGAACTGAATCACGCGATCCTGCAAGCCGGCACTGATGCCCAACTCGTCGTTCTCCACGGACAGCGCGTGCGAGGGGAGCACCTCCGGCGGCACGGTCAGCTCATGAAAGGCCAGGAGGGCTCGAAGCGTTGCGACGACGATCGCGCTGGAACCCGCCAGGCCGACTTGCCGGGGAATATTGGTTTCATAGCGAATGGCGAAATTCTCGGGACGAAGCGGGAACTTCTCGCGCCGGCAGAACTCGGCAAACTTCTTGATCGTGGCCTTGACCAGACGGACGCCGCCGTAATATCCGTGCAGTTCGACGTCGCGAACAAGGTCGTCGAGGGAATCGAAGCGTACCTTGTCCTGCTGGTTCTGAACCAGCTCGATTTCATCCCACTCGTAGCAGGTGACGCAGGCGGCAAAGTTCCCGACCGAGACGGCGATGGTCTTGCCGCCGTAGCCATCGGAGGGATTGCCGACGAGGGCCGCCCGCGCATGTGCCTGTCTTCTGATGATTCGCATCGCCGTTCCCTGTCCGGGCCATCCGTGATCCGCAGTCATCGCAAATGCGAATCACGAAAGC
>JACQFG010000155.1 GCA_016200155.1 Planctomycetota bacterium
CGGCGAAGGCTTGCGACGTCTTCTTGTACCAGCCCGATTGCTTCAGCTCCTCCAGCACGATAGCGTCAGCTTGCCGAAGCACTTCCAGACGCTCAAAGCTGACGGGGCCGAGACAACGGACGGCGAGACCAGGGCCGGGGAACGGATGGCGCCAGACGATGTTTTCGGGCAGGCCGAGTTCCAGGCCGAGGCGGCGCACCTCGTCCTTGAATAGGTCCTTCAGCGGCTCGATCAACTCGAAGCCAAGCTCCTTCGGCAACCCGCCGACGTTGTGATGGGTCTTGATCGTGGCCGCCGGACCGTCGGCCGCGGCGCCGCTTTCGATCACGTCGGGATAAAGCGTTCCTTGCGCGAGGAACTTCGCATCGTGGACCTTGCGCGACTCGTCCTTGAAGACATCGACGAAGACGTGGCCGATGATCGTGCGTTTTTTCTGCGGATCGCTGACGCCGGCAAGAGCCGTCAGAAACCGGTCGCGCGCGTCAATGACGTGCAGGTCCGCCTTGAAGTGATCGCGAAAGGTTCGCTCGACGACGACGGCTTCGTTCTTGCGCAGCAGACCATTGTCGACGAAGATGCACGCGACCTGGGTGCCGATCGCCTTGACGAGGAGGGCGGCAGCCACGGAGGAATCGACGCCGCCGGACAGGCCGCAAATGACGCGGTGGTTGCCGACGCGCTGGCGGATTTCCGCGACGGTTTGCTCGAGGAACGACGCGATCTTCCATTGGCCGGTGCAGCCGCAGATCTGGTAGAGGAAGTTGTGCAGGATCTGGCTTCCGAACGGCGTGTGGCTGACCTCCGGGTGGAATTGCAATCCGTAAAACGGCTTGGATTGATGCTTGACGGCAGCGACCGGACAGGTGTCGGTGCTCGCCAGCGGCACAAACTTCTGATCCACGCATTGCACTTGATCGCCGTGGCTCATCCAGACAATCATTTCCTCGGGGGCGCCGACGAACAGGCCAGCGGTTTCCTTGACCCGGCAAATCGCCCGGCCGAATTCACGATGGTTGGCGCCGATGACCTTGCCGCCCATCATGTGGCAGGCGAGCTGCATGCCATAGCAGATGCCCAGGACGGGGATGCCGAGGTCGAAGATCTTCGGGTCGCAGCCGACCGCCCCGGGCTCGTAGACGCTCGCAGGCCCGCCGGACAAGATGATGCCGCTGGGCCTCAGCTCGCGCACGCGCTCGGCGGTCGTGCCGGCGCGGACGAGCTGACAGAAGACGTTCTGCTCGCGCACGCGCCGGGCAATGAGCTGGGCGTACTGCGAGCCGAAGTCGAATATCAGGATTTTTTCGTCGGGCATGGAACTCATGATGACTTTCCTAACTCCATGGATCGAATCGTCGCTGCTTCAACGGCATCCATCAAGGCCGCGCGCAGTCCGCCGCGTTCCAGCTCGTGCAGACCGGCGATGGTGGTGCCGGCGGGGCTGGCGACCATGTCCTTGAGCTGGCCGGGATGCAGGCCGGTCTCGAGCAGCATCTGCGCGGAGCCGAGCACCGTCTGGGCGGCGAGCATCATCGCCAGATCGCGCGGCAAGCCCATGCGGACGCCGCCGTCGGCAAGGGCCTCGATGATGACGGCGACATACGCCGGCCCGCTGCCGCTCAGGCCTGTCACCGCGTCGAGCAGTTTCTCCGGCACTTGCACGGCCCGGCCGACGCTGTTGAAAAGTTGTTCGCAGCGCTGCACATCCGCAGCTGTCGCCCATTGCGAAGCGGCAAACGCCGACGCGCTCGCCCCGACCAGGCAGGGCGTGTTGGGCATCACTCGAATGATCGGTTTCTCGGCGCCGACGCTTCCGGCGATCTGTGCCATGGTAACCCCGGCCGCGATGGAGATCAGCAAGTGCGCGGGCGAAACCGTTGGGCGAATCCCCGCCAGCACTTCGGCCATATTCTGCGGCTTCACCGCGAGAACGAGGATATTGCTCCGAGTTACGATCTGTGCGTTATCGCCAGAAACGAAGGCGCCGGTAAGCATGGCGAATTGATCGCGGGCAGAGGCGACGGGATCGCTTGCACAGAGGCGGTCGGGGGTGGTCAGGCCGGCCTTGATCCATCCCTGAGCCAGCGCGGTCGCCATTTTGCCGGCGCCGAGAAACCCGATACGAAGCGGTTCGCTCATCGCAGGTTGACCTCGCGTTGCAGGTATTCCGCCGGCAAAAGATTCATCATATACTAGCCCGCAGCGCGAGCAAGGGGCGATGGGCCAGTGCTGACGATGCGGGGTATCAGTGTCCGTGTTCTCGCTGCACGAAAAATGGGTTGCATTGCGCCTGCGAGTTTTGCACACACGCACAGGGCGGCCCCCCCCACGTCATGGATGGTGAAAAATGGGTTGCATTGCGCGTGCGTGTTTTGCACACACCCCCACGCCGACACACCACCCTGGCGGAGATATCTGATGACCACTCCCGATTGGCTCAAGCAACGCGGCGGCGACCTCAAACTCGGCAGCGACGGCCAGACCTGGTTCGCCGTTCTCGATGGAAGACCGCAATACAGCGTCGTCGCCGTTCCCGTCGCCGGCAAGTTCGGCTGCACGATCCGCCAGACCAACAACGGCCAACGCATCGAAAGCGCTGGCGCCTTTACATCGAAGGACGAGGCTATTGGCGGCGGATTGGAGGATCTGCGGAAGGCCCTGGGATGGGGATGATGCTTCATTTTTTCTTCGTTTAGTGCCCGCGCGGTCCCCGGGGCGGCGCGGGCGCTAAACGAAGACCTCAGATCGCGACCTGTTCGCCCGGTTGCAGGACAATCGGCTCGGCGCTCGTCTCCGCTTTCACCTTCGCCGCCCAGGCATTCGCGTCCTGGGCGATCACCGGCCACGTGTTGTAGTGGATCGGAATCACCTTCTTCGGCTGAATCAGCTTGACCGCGCGCACGGCGTCGTCCGGCCCCATCGTGTAGTTGTCGCCGATCGGCAATACCGCGAGATCGATGCCTTCCTCGCCGATCAAGCGCATGTCGCCGAACAGACCGGTGTCGGCGGCGTGATAGATCTTCTTGCCGTCCTTGAGATTGATGAGGAACCCGCACGGGTTGCCGCCGTTGGAACCGTCGGGCAGCATCGAGCCGTGGAAGGCGAGCGTCAGCTTCACGCGGCCAAAGGGGTGATTAAACCCGCCGCCGTGCTGCTGGCCGTGCGCCTTCTTGATGCCTTGCTGTTCGAGCCAGAGGCTGATCTCGTAATTGCAGATGACGGTGGCGCCGGTGCGCTTCGCGATCGCGATGGAGTCGCCGACGTGATCGCCATGGCCGTGCGAGATCAGGATGAAGTCGGCCTTGGCCTGATCGGCGGTGATGGCTGCTTTCGGATTGCCCGTGAAGAACGGATCGATCAGGATGTGAAAGCCGCCTGTTTCGAGCGCCATGGCGGCGTGGCCGAGCCAGCGTATGGTGGTCATGGATGCGAGTCCAAAAAAAGTCGCTTGCAGCGCAGCAGGGCTTTGCTACGCCGCAAGCGACTAAAAAGCAAGGCAAGCCGCCCCTGTAATCGCCATGCGATCCCTGGATCGTACGGAAGTCGCTTGACCTCCGGGGACGGACGGGTGATTCACCGGTCGATCCCTTCGGCAGCCTGGCAGCCTTTCCAACGGATGCGATACCGTGGCATACCATTCCGATGGTGTGGGTTTGCGTCTTCCCACACCAATGGAATGGTATGCCACAAGTGCTCACATCCGGCCCAGAAGGCGAAGGCCCATGGCTTTGCGTCGCCGTCTTTCGACGGGTTTGCCCTTTCGAGGATGAAAGGCGTTGCGATCCAGGCAAGACAGAAGCGGCTCGCCCCGAGAACGCCACAAAATCTGGCGCTCCCGTTTGCCTATTGAAAGGTAGGTCACGTTTCGCCAAGGAGCAAATCGCCGCTTGCGGCTTAGCGTTCGCATGGCGCCGTGCGAACGCTAAGCCGCAAGCGGCAAGCAGGGATTGACCGGGTCGCGGGGTTGCGGTATTTGTCCCGTGTGAAACCCTCACGATTGCTTCTGGTCATCGCGGACGACATCGGCATCGGCCCGAATACGACGGCGGGCATCTTGCAGCTGGGCGCCCAGGGGATTGTCACCGGTTCGGTGCTGCTCGTCAATTCGCCGTACGCCGCCGAGGCGATCCGCAAGTGGCGGCAACAGGGATGCGTGCCCGAAATCGGCTGGCACCCCGAATTGACCCTGGACGCCCCGATCGCCTCGCCCACGCAAATTCCCAGTCTGGTTCGTCCGGACGGGACCTTTTGGCCCTTGAAGCAATTTCTGCAGTGCTGGCTGATCGGCCGATTCAATCCGATCGAGATCGAATACGAACTGCGCCAGCAGCTCCAACGCTTCATCGACCTGGTCGGCTATCCGCCGGCGTTTCTCAACTGGCATCAACACATCGGCCTGTTTTCGCCGATCGGTGAAATTCTGCTCAAGATTCTCTCGGAGCTTCCCACCAAGCCGTACATCCGCCGCGTGCAGGAACCGTGGGACGTGGTTCGACGCTTGCCTGGGTCCCGGTTGAAGCGTGCTTGTCTCGGCTGGCTTGGGCGTCGTCTGAGCCGCATCCAAGAGGCGCACGGCTTTCCTGGCAACGACTGGCTTGCCGGCATTTCGGCCCCGAGCGATGTCGAGAATCCGGAGTTCTTTGCGAACTGGTTGCGCAGGATGCCGGGCGACGTCGTGGAGCTGATGTGCCATCCGGGCCGACTGGATCCGACGGTCGTCGGCCGCGACTGCACGGAAACGGACGGCATGCTGCAACAGCGCGTCAACGAACTGCGCTGGCTGCGCGATCCCGCCTTCATCGAAGCGGCCGCCGACGCGGGCTTTCGTCTGGCCGCGCCGTCTGAGCTTATTCATGTCAAATCGACGCTGCGGCAAGCTGCGTAAACCGCAGAAACCAGGCGGCATCGATCTGGAACACTAATCTCCACTAATCCTCACTAATCCAGAAATTCGGGAGGGCGAGGCTCCTGCCGAGCCAGGGAACCCAAGTCGCACTCCGGCTCGGCAGGAGCCTCGCCCTCCCGAATCTTCTCCCCAACGATTAGTGTGGATTAGTGGAGATTAGTGTTCTCCTGCGCGTTGGTATGGACTTCGCTGGACCGGATCGTTATCTTCGCCATTTCAACTGATCCGCCGGGTCGAGAACGGAGTCTCGCAGCATGGATCCTTTGCCGTTGGTCAGCATTGTCTGCCCTGCCTTCGAGGAGGAGGAAGGGCTGCCGATCTTTCATCGCGCTCTCAAGGCTGCGCTCGCGCAACTCGAACACCGATTTCGTTTCGAGATCATCTTCGTCGACGACGGCTCGCAGGATCGGACTCTTGACGTTCTCAAATCGCTCGCTCAGATCGATCCAACCGTCAGCTATCTTTCACTGAGCCGCAATTTCGGGCATCAGGCCGCTCTGACCGCGGGACTGGAGCACGCGCGCGGCGACGCCGTCGTCTCGCTGGACGCCGACTTGCAGCATCCGCCGGCCGTCATCGCGGAATTGCTCCATCAATGGCAGCAAGGCCACGACGTCGTCATCACGATCCGCGGCGACGATCAACGGCTGCCGTGGCTTAAACGATTCACTTCGAAGGCGTTCTACCGGGTCATGGGCTTCTTCAGCGAGACGGAGATTCGCGTCGCCACCTCGGATTTTCGCCTGCTGTCCCGCAAGGCGCTGCAAGCATTGCTCCAACTCAAGGAACAGCATCGCTTCATGCGCGGCTTGGTGCAATGGCTCGGCTTCGTCGTCAAGGAAATCGAATTTCAGCCCGATGAACGCGTGGCCGGCAAGAGCAAGTACACGCTGCGCCGGATGATCCGCCTGGCGAGCGACGGGCTTTTCTCGTTCTCGCGCACACCACTGCGTGTGCCGATCTGGCTGAGCGGGTTCTTCTTTGCGCTGGCACTGCTCCACGCCGTGCTTGCAGGAGTCAGCTGGCTGCGCGACACTGGCGCGGCCTGGCATTATCTGCTCGTGATCGTCAACGTCGGCATCGGCTGCGTGCTCGGCTCCGTCGGCGTCGTCGGCGAATATCTGGGACGCGTCCATGAACAGGTCAAGCAGCGCCCGGTCTATCTGTTGAAGGAATGCGAGTTGCGGCCCCTTGAAGTCGGCGTAGCGCAACGGCGTGAAGCGGCGTGATTGTCCTAACGCGGCCGAGCCGCAATGTGGTGCGACGCTCCGCGTCGCAAATCACGACGCGGAGCGTCGTGCCACGTTAGGGGGACGAAAAGTTCTCCGCGCCGTGGGAAGATGTTCAGAGGGAAGAAACCAATCGGAGAATGGATGCCCCATGAAGTGGCTCGCAACCGCGCCGCTGTCGAAACTGGAAACGCGAAGCATCATCGCGTTTTTCTTCGTCCTCTTTCCGCTTCTCGGCGCGTTGGTGGAGATGCGCTCGGCCTACATGCTGCGGCGCATGGGCGACCTCGATTGCTTCCTGCGTGCGGCCTGGGCGGTGCGTCATGATGCCGATCCGTATGCGGTCATCTCGGACAACGACTGGCACTATAACTATCCGCCATTTTACGCGATCCTGATGACGCCGCTCGCCGACACGCCGCATGGCGAGACCAAGGCGGGACACGTTCCTTACCCGGTGTCGGTCTACATCACCTTTCTGCTCAGCCTGTTCGCGCTGTTCTGGTCGGCCGACGCGCTGGCCCGCGCCATCGAAGAACGTTCGCCGGACGAGGCGTTTCGCACGCAGCCGGCGTACTGCCGGCGCTGGTGGGTGCTGAGACTCTGGCCCATGCTGGTTTGTTTTCTGCCGATCGGCCACACCATGATGCGCGGACAAGTGAACCTGATCGTGATGGCGCTGCTCATCGCGGCGCTGGCAGGCTGGATGCGCGGCCAGAGCGTGCGCGCCGGCTGGTGGCTTGGCATGGCGATCTGCATCAAAGTGATCCCGGCGTATCTCCTCGTCTACCCGCTCTGGAAGCGCGATTTCCGCGCGGTCGGCGGCTGCCTGCTTGGATGCTTCGTCGGCCTGGTTGCCTTGCCGCTGGTCGTTTTCGGACCGACGCAAACGGTGACGCACTATCAAACCTATGGCAAGGTGTTCCTCGGGCCGATGTTCAACGTCGGCGAGGATGACTCGCGCCAGAAGGAGATCGTCGGCGTCAACTCGACCGACTCGATCGGCGTCAAGAACGCCCTGCACAACTGGATGTACCCGAACCAGCCGCGACCGGACGACCTGCACGTCGGCGCCAAAATCGCATACCTGGTTCTCGGCATCGTGATGACGTTCCTCGTTCTTCGGCCGCGCATCGAATCGCCGATCGGCATGGCGCATCAATTCGGGGCGTTGATCGTGCAGATGACGATCTTCAGCCCGGTGAGCCATTCGCATTATCTCGCGTTTTGCATGCCGATCGTGATGAGCCTGCTGGCGTGGAGCTGGCAATATCGGACAACGGTCAAACTAACATGGCCGCTGGCGACGGCGCTGGTGGTTTTCGCGGTCACGCAAGGCGTCGCGCAACTGCCGGAACTGGACCTGGTGCTGAAGGATCGCTGCGTCGCCCTGTTCACAACGCTGCCGCTGTGGGCGATTCCCGTCGTGCAACTCTGGCGCGGCGAAACGGTTGCGCCATCGGTGCAGGAAACACGATTGGCGGCGTAGTTGTTAGCCCGAAGCGCAAGCGAGGGAATCGACCGACGTCCCTCGCTCGCGCTTCGGGCTAAGAAAATCAGGAGACGTTCATGCCCCGCAAGCGAAGCTGGTTCACATTGTTCCTGGCCATTTGCCTGCTCGTTGAGCAGCCGCTGTGGGTGCTCGCGCTGCCGACGCCGCCGGCCGACGATGTCGTCCCTGGCCTGGTCATCATCGTCGAAGGCATCGGCGGGCTCGACATGATCGGCAAGAGCGCCGATCATGCGTTCAAACGCGCCGGGTTGCCGCATGAGGTTCATCACTTCCACTGGGGCCACGGCGCCGGCAAATATCTGAAGGACCTGCAAGACACGCAGCACATGCTCAAGAAGGCCGAGGAACTCGCCGCCTTCATCCGCGACTATCGCGCCAAACATCCGAATCGGCCGATCTACGTCGTTGGCAAGAGCGCCGGCACAGGCATTGTCCTCTTCGCCATGCAGGTCCTGCCCCCCGGCAGTGTCGAGCGCGTCATCCTCCTGTCCGCCGGCGTTGCTCCCACCCACGACCTGCGGCCCGCGCTCCGTGCCAGCCGCCTTGAAGTCGTTTCCTTCTACTCGCGCAACGATCGCTACATTCTCGGCTTCGGCACGAGCACCTTCGGCACCGCGGACCGATATTACGGCAAGGCGGCAGGACTCACCGGCTTCGTCGTTCCCAGTGCACTCAACGAGCAAGATCGTCAGCTCTACACGCGCCTCATTCAGGTTCCGTACTCGTCACGCATGTTGCGCGAAGGCGTCAGCAACGGCAGCCACACCAGCACCAGCTTGCCGATGTTTGTCAGCGCCGAAGTCGTGCCATGGCTGCGTTGATCTCCCGAGCACGCAGCGCAAGCAAGTGCCGCATAACGTGTCCCGGATTGTTCTTGCCGTTCCCATCCGCTATCCTGTAGATAATCCCTTAGCGCAGCCTCGAAAGGAGATCGCGCCATGAGCGGCGATTCCCTGATTGCCAGCAACACCGGCGTCACGGTCGAACCGATCGACGAGATCAAGACGCGCCGCCTGCCGCCCTATAACGTCATCCTCGAAAACGACGATCACCACTCGATGGAGTTCGTCATCAACGTCCTGGAAAAAGCGCTCGGCTACAGCGAGGAGAAATCCTTTCAACTGATGTTGCTCGCCCACGAAAGCGGCCAGGCGATCGTCTGGACCGGCAGCAAGGAAGTCGCCGAGCTGAAGCAGGAGCAGATGCTGAGCTTCCACGAAACCAGCGCGAACGGCCAAAACCTCGGCCCGCTCGGCGTCCGCATCGAACCGGCGGCTGGTTAGTCCGGTCTTCGTTTAGCGCCCGCGTGGCGCCATGCGGGCGCTAAACGAAGACAACCAAGGAGCAAGCACCATGGCGATCGAACCACTCGCGATCGGCGTCTGCAGCTGGTCGTTGCAAGTTAAGAACGTCCCCGAACTCAAGAAGCTGATGGATCACCTCGGCATCGACGTCGTGCAGATCGCGTGCGGCGATCCGCATCACGCTTCCTGGGACGAAGGCGACGACATGCCCAAGGCCGCCGTCGCCGCCGGCTTTCGCATGACCGGCACCATGCTCGGCTTCCCCGGCGAGGATTACACGACGCCCAAGCACATCGAAATCTCCGGCGGGTTCGGCAATCCCGCCACCCGGGCCGAACGCCTCGAACGCTTCAAGTGGGCCCTCGATCGCACCAAGGCGCTCGGCCTGGCCGACGTGATGCTGCACGCCGGCTTCCTGCCCGAGCCCGGCCATCCCGATCGCAAGCCGTTCCTCGACACGCTCGGCAAGGTCAGCCAGCTCGCCAAGGAAAAGAACATCACGGTCGCCTTCGAGACCGGCCAGGAGTCGGCGGACCTGCTGCGGCGAACGCTTGACGATCTCAGGTGCCCGAACCTCAAGATCAATTTCGATCCCGCCAACATGATCCTCTACGACATGGGCGACCCGATCCGCGCCGTCGAGATCCTCGGCCCCGACATCCGCAGCGTCCACGTCAAGGACGCCAACCGCACGAAGGTCAAGGGGACATGGGGCGAAGAGGTCCCGCTCGGCCAGGGGCAGGTCAACATCAAGAAGTTCGTGCAAACGCTCAAAAGGGTCGGCTACAAGGGCCCGCTCTGCATCGAACGCGAAGTCGGCGATCAGCAGCAGCGCATCGCCGACATCGCCCACGGCGTGCGCGTCTTGAAGGAATGTCTGCAAGCGTAATCCACACGGTTTGTCGCCTTTCGCTCCGCGAAAGAGCGTCCTTTCGCGGAGCGAAAGGCGACAAAAACAATTCCACCCATCGAGCAAGCCTCTGTTGAAAAGGACCCACCATGAAGTTCGCCTCCTGCCTTGCTGCATTGACCACGGCCTTGATCGTTTCGCCCCTGCAAGCGCAGGCGCCCGATCCTCCCAAGGAAACGCGCGTCGTGCTGCGCATCTCGCGCGAGTTCATTCACACGCTGCTGGGCGTTCGCTTCCAGGGAGATGAGCCGATCGATTCCAGCGAGCGCGGCGTCGTGGTCGCGGGGAATGCCCATTTCCTTGGCAAGACCGATATCACGTTGCACAAGAGCGAGACGGAAAGCGATTTCGATCTGCTCATCACCGGCACCATCGACACGCAGATCAACGCGGCGAAGCGGCCGGTGGTGGTCTTCGCACATGGCGGGGCGCCGTTCAGCGTATCGCGGCGCATCGTCTTCGACGGCAAGAAATTCACTGGCCAGCCGATCTGCATGACGGTTGCCAATCGATTCGCGCTGGACGACATCACGACGGCGCGTGGCCGGCCGCTCGGTCCGGTGGCGCGCGGGCTGGTAACGCCGATCGTACGGCGCGGACTGGCCGACGGCGATCGTCAGGCGGACAACGAGATTCGCGCCAAGGTTTCCACGCAGGTCGAAGAATTGACGAACAAGCTGCTCGATGCGCTCAACAAAGTCGAGCCGGCGATTCACCATGCCAAGGAGGTGATTCACGCCGACCTCAAAGCGAAGGACGCGGACCTGCGCATCTTGAGAGCCGCCACCAGCGAGCATCTCTTGATCAGCATCGGCCACCCCGATCGCGTCATGGCGAAGCTGCCGGCCTTGAAGCAGAATGAAGAGGCGCCGGTCGAGCTGTGGATCCATCAGTCGCTCTTCGATGAGAACGCGCACATGCGATTTCTGAAAGACCATTGGCAGGATCTCAAGAAGCTCGTACACGACCAGCTCATTCAGCGGCATCGCAAACTGGAGAAGGACCTCCGGGTGAAGTTGCCGGACATTTTGAAGATCGAGCCGCCGATGCGTGTCAAAGGCACGCCCGGGTATGTCATCCGGTTTGCACCGAAGTTTCGCGAGCTGCCGATCTTCACGATCCCGCAGAACGGATAGCGATGCGTCAAAAGAATCGCCCGCCGCCCTGGCGGGGCGATTTTTCTCACGGCGGGAATAAATCGATCCGTGCCGCATCTTCCTTGCGTACACGTTTTGCATTGCATCTCTGCAACAACGGCAACGAAAACCCCACGTTCGTAAAGGAGCCTGCTCATGGTCCGTGCCTCACTGCGCGCATTTTCTATGAACCGGTTGATCGGTTCCAGCTTCTGGATTCTCGCGGCGGTCCTGCTTGTGCCGTCGACCGGCTGCAAGACGGAAATGGCTAAAGCACCAAGGGGCGACCGCGTAGGGGCGGCGCGGCACGAGGCGCACGACGCCAAGCGGCCGCACGACAAAGCCGCTCCGGGCGAAGAATACGAACGCCGGCGCGACAACCCGTTCCACCTGGTGGCCAACGATCCCCTTTCGACGTTCTCGATCGACGTCGACACCGCCTCGTACACCAATGTGCGCCGCATGCTGAACGAGAACACGCTGCCGCCGGCCGATGCCGTGCGCGTCGAGGAGTTCGTCAACTATTTCACGTACAACTATCCGGCCCCGGAAGGGGAGCATCCGATCACCTTGAGTGCCGAGTCGGCGGCGTGTCCGTGGAATCCGCAGCATCAACTGGTCCGCATCGGCATCCAGGGCGTGCACATCGACCCGGCGCGCATGCCGCCGCGCAATCTCGTCTTCCTCGTCGATACCTCCGGCTCGATGGCGGCCCCCAATCGATTGCCGTTGTTGAAGAAAGCGCTGGCCTTGCTGACCAAGCAATTGAACAAGCGCGATCGCGTGACCATCGTCGAGTACGCCGGCAGGGCAGGGCTGGTGCTGCCGACGACGGCCGGGGATCAACATGCGACCATCCTCGCGGCCCTCGACAAGCTCTTTGCCGAGGGTTCGACCAACGGCGGCGACGGCATTCAGATGGCGTACGACCTCGCCCAGAAAAGCTTCATCAAGGGAGGCGCCAATCGCGTCATCCTCGGCACCGACGGCGACTTCAACGTCGGCCTCACCGGCGCCGAACTCATTCGCTTCATCGAGCAGAAACGCGACACCGGCGTCTTCCTCACCGTCCTCGGCTTCGGCATGGGCAACTACAAGGACGCCACGCTCGAAAAGCTCGCCCAGCACGGCAACGGCACGCACGCCTACATCGATTCCATGGCCGAGGCCCAGCGCGTCTTCGTCGAGCAGATCGCCAACCTGGTACCGATCGCCAACGACGTCAAAGTGCAGGTCGAGTTCAACCCGGCGCACGTGCAGGCCTATCGCCTCATCGGCTACGAGAATCGGCTGCTCAATCATCAGGACTTCAACGACGACACGAAGGACGCCGGCGACATGGGAGCGGGGCACACCGTGACCGCCCTGTACGAGATCGTCCCGCACGGAGTGCAGATCCAGGTCCCCGGCACGTCGTCGCTCAAGTATCAGGAGAAGAGCAAGCTCACCCTCGACGCGAACAGCAACGAGCTGATTACCGTCAACGTCCGCTACCTGCCGCCGACGCAAAAGCAGAGCAAGCTGGTGACCGCCGCCATCGATCGCCAGAGTCGGCCCTTCGCGGAGGCGTCGCGTGATTTCCGGTTCGCGGCCGCGGTGGCGTCGTTCGCGATGCTGCTCCGCGAGTCGCCGCACAAGGGCGAGACGAGCTTCGCGCAGGTGCATCAATGGGCGAAAACCGCGACCGGGCCGGACGAGCTGGGCCATCGCCGCGAGTTCCTGCGGCTGGTGCAGACGGCAGAACGACTGGCGAACCAGCAGAAACGATAATGCGGCGCCGTGAACGGCAAGCGGGTTTCTTGAAGAATCCGCTTGCCAATCGACCGTGCGTCCCTTCCAATAGCGGCATTACTTGAAGCCACTATTCGAAAGGATCTGCAAATGTACGCGCGCGTCCTCCTCACCGGCGTCCTGTTCGCGGCCGCTGCAATTCCCGCTTCGGCGCAGGGGTTCTTCCTCAAGAAAGGCGATGTCGTCGTCGTCATGGGCGACAGCATCACCGAGCAACGGCTCTATTCGAACTATCTCGAAATCTGGAGCCAGACCCGATTCCCGGCGTACAACCTTGTCTTCCGCAACGTCGGCATCGGCGGCGATACCTCCGGCGGCGGCAACGGCCGCTTCAAACGCGACGTGTTGACGCACAAACCCACCGTCCTCACCGTCGATTTCGGCATGAACGACGGCGGCTACATCTGGCCCGGCAAGCTCGTCAACAAGAAGGAGATCACCGACCAGGACGTCGCCGTTCGCCTCGCCACCTATCTGAAGGGGCAGCAAGGCATTGCCAGTCAAGCGAAGACCGCCGGCATCCGCGTCGCCTGGATCACGCCGCAGCCGGTCGAGAACACTCCCGGCGCCGAGAATGACAAGTACAACGCCACGCTTGAGAGATTCAGTGCCGGCGTCGAAGACATCGCCAAGAAGAATGGCGGACTGTTCGCCGATCAGTTCCACCCGTACTCGGATGTCATCAAGAAGGCACGCGACGCCGGCGAAAAAGGCCGCATCACCGGCGGCGACGCCGTCCACCCTGGGCCTCCGGGACAGGCGCTGATGGCGGCGTCGATTCTCAAGGGGCTGGGCTTCCCCAAGGAAGTGTCGGTTTTGGAAATCACTTTCGGCGAAAAAAACAGCAGCAAGGGGCGCAACTGCGAGGGATCGGACCTCACCATCAAGGACGGTGGCGTCAGCATCCAGCGCAAGGACTTCGCATTGCCGTTCTTCCCCGAGCAAGCCAAGAGCATTCTCAAATGGACGCCACTCCTGGAAGAAATGAACGACTATGGCCTCAAGGTGAGGGATTTGAAGGAAGGCAAATACGAAGTCAAGCTCGGCGGCAAAAGGGTTGCCGAGTACACCGACAAGGAATTAGCCAAGGGCGTCAACCTCGCTGCCGCCGCCCTCGCGGTCGGCCCGGTCGCCGATCAGGTCAAGGACGTCGTCAAGGCGATCACCGACAAGACGAACTATTATCACGATCAGATCTACAGCCCGCTCGTGCTGGGGCGCAATGTCAATGCCAAGAACCCCGACTTCAAGGACGTCGCCAAGGAAGACATGGCAAAACGCCGCGATGCCCTGATCGCCGAACGCATGACCAAGATGCCGGACTTCGACGCCGCGATCCGCAAGGCCCTGGAGCCGCGCTCGCATCTGGTCGAGATCGTGCCGGTGAAGTGA
>JACQFG010000192.1 GCA_016200155.1 Planctomycetota bacterium
CCGCGCGAACGCTAAGCCGCGAGCGGCAATCAGGAAAGCGCATGGACACCCCGCGATCGTCACAGCTTCCGCGCGTCATCGGTCCCTGGATGGCGACCGCGATCGTCATCGGGACCGTCATCGGCTCGGGCGTGTTCAAGAAGCCGCACGCCGTCGCCCGAAGTCTCGGCGAGTTTTCGCCCGACGGCACGATCATGCTCGCTGCCGCCGATTTCGGGCTGATCATGATCGCCTGGGTGCTGGTCGGGGTGCTCGCGTTTCTCGGCTCGCTCGTCCTCGCCGAGGTTGCCATTATTCATCCGCGCGCGGGAGGGAACTACGTTTACCTGCGCGAGGGCTATGGCCAATGGGCAGGTTTTCTATGGGGGTGGGTCGAGTTTTGGATCATCCGCACCGGGTCTATCGCGGCCCTCGCCGGCGTCTTTGCCGAGTCCTTTCACGACATCCTGCGCTACGTCCTGGACGTCAAGAGCCCCAAGGCGGTGCTGTCTTTCTGGGAGTTGCAAGGCGTCACGATCGCCGTCATCGCGGTGCTCGCATTCATCAATGCGCGCGGCACGAGGCTGGGGGGCGGCGTGCAACTCGTGGTCACGGCCGTCAAGGTGATCTCGCTCTTGAGCATCGCCCTGTTGCCGTTCATCTTTGTCGCCTTCACGCGCGAACCCGAAGTGCATGCTGCGCTGCTCGATCCGATCTGGCCGGCCGAGTTCAGCGGCATCAACTGGAGCAAGTTCGGCGGCGCCATGGTCGGCATCCTCTGGGCCTACCACGGCTGGATGAACCTCGCCCCGATGGCCGAGGAAGTGAAGGAACCCAATCGCAACCTGCCCCTGTCTTTTCTGGCAGGCACGCTGGCGATCATCGTGCTTTACGTCTCGGTGAACGTGGCCTATCACCTCGTGGTGCCGCGCGCCGACATGGCCGACGAAAAGATCGGCGGCGCCAGTCCGGTGGCGTCCCTGTTCGCGACGCGCTTGCTCGGCTCGATTGGCTTGTTGGTCGCGTCGGCGGCGATCATGATCTCGGTGTTCGGCGCACTCAACGGCAACCTGCTGGTCGGCCCGCGGCTGCTCTTCGCGATGGGGCAGGACGGCCTCGCCCCCCGCGCCTTGTGCCAGCTGCACGCGAAATACCAGACGCCGGCAATGGCGGAGGCGGTGCTCGCGGGCTGGGCGATCCTGCTCGTCCTGGGGGCGGCGTTGCTACGTTATTTCCAGTTCCTCGAAAAGGCGCTCTTCGACATCCTGACCGACTACACCATGTTCGGCGCCGTCGCCTTCGAGACCCTCGCCGTCGCCTCGATCTTCATGTGCCGTCGGCAATATCCGGTGGGCCAGGTTCAGCTGCCGTATCGCTGCTGGGGCTACCCGTGGATCCCGATTTTCTACATCGCCGTGATGGCCGCGGTGCTCGTCAACATGTTCGTGACGCAGCGCACCGAGGCCCTGATCGCCGTCGGCTTCATGGGCGTCGGCGCCATCGTGTATGCGGTGGTGTTCGGCACACGCCCCGCAGCTCCCGTGGTGCAGTCGGCTCCATTGCACGAACCCACGGACGGAATTCGCGAAGGCGATCCGCCGCTTCGGCCCAAGGAAGAATAACGCACGTTACTCTTTGGCCGTCTGAAGTTGGCAACAAAATGAAAACTATACGGAACAACTGCAAAGCCGGTTTGACTCTCCCGAGCTCACCCGCCGGGCCGGCGGTGTTGGCATCGAACCTCGGAACGCCGTGATGCCGGCCCGGGCAGCTGAAGCGGATTGTTCGGCTCCATAATGTTCGATGTCCCCTTTTCCCGCCCGGTGAAAAACCGCGTGCCAACCGCTACTTGCTTTTCATCTCCCGTTTCCCCTCGATGTCGAACTCCTGCTTCTTGCCCCCGAAATCCGATGCGCCTTTCCCTTTGAGCTTGTCCCCGGTGATCGTGAGCTTGTAATCGATGGGGATCTTGTTATCCATGAACATCCGAACGGCGTGAAAGGTCAGTGTTCCGTCCTTCAGTTTCACGTCCTTGAGTTTCTCGTCCTTCTGGTCCGGCCAGCTCATGGTTCCGACGAACTTGTCCCCGTCCTTCTTGATCGTCAGTTCGGACGTTCGCTTCGTGTCGCCGATCTTGTACTCGCACTTCCACGTCCCGACCGGGTCCGCCTTGTCGCCCTGCGCAGCCGTAAGGCCGCAGAGCCCGATTACCACCGCCGCCGCGAGGATCGTCTTCATGTTTGTCTCCAAGGAGTGGCGGGTGGGGAGCCGTCCGACGCGGACCGCCTCCAGCCGCTGCCTACGATTCTAGGGAAGCCGCGACCACCTGTCAGTTCTCGCAAAGGCGCAAAGGACGCAAAGGAAGAATAAAAAGCCAAGGGAGCGCAGAGAATTGGAATCAACAGGTGTCTTTCGCTGTTTTCTCTTGGCGTTCTTGGCGCCTTTGCGAGAAACTTGATGCCTAGGTGGCCTGTCAGCTCTTCGCTCGATACCGAACGTGAACCATGCCGTTGGCAAACCTGCGCTCATCGAGAAGTTCGAGCTGCACGGGGACCTTGCCGGGCAGAAAAGGATTGCCGCCGCCCACGATGATCGGTGCGATGAGTAGGTGATACTCGTCGACAAG
>JACQFG010000152.1 GCA_016200155.1 Planctomycetota bacterium
ATTCAGGGACAGGCTGGCAGCCTGTCCTACGCTGCGAAACCGCGGATTGCCATGGTCAAACTGCGCGACAACAAGGCCGAAGCCGACGCCGGCGATCAGGGCGAACGTCTCGCCAGCCTCGATGCTGCGCGCGGCGTCTTGCTCCTGTTGCTCATCAGCAGCGGCTTCGGCCTGCGCCAGGTGTTGACCCAGGAGCACTGGAAGTGGCTGACCGATCAATGGACGCACCGCACGTGGGAGGGCTGCACGCTGTGGGACTTGCTGCAGCCGGCGTTTCTGTTCTGCGTTGGCGTCGCGATGCCGTACTCCTATGCGAATCGGCAGGGCAGGGGGCAGAACTGGATTCGTCAGTTCGCGCATGCCCTCAAGCGCGCCGTGCTGTTAATCGCGATTGGCATGTATCTGGACGCCTATCGCGACAATCGGCCGCTCTGGGAGCAACCGCTGGCCTGGCTGGAGTTTCGCGGCGACCTGCAAATGATCGGGCTATCCTATCTGCTGGCTTTTCTGGTGTTGCCGCTCGGCTCTTCGGTGCAGGGGGTGACCGTCGCGTTTCTGCTGGTCGGCCACACGGCGGGGCACGTCATCTACGCCTTCGCCAGCGGGCAAGGCGAACAGCTCTGGTCGCAGGGGCACAACCTCGGCGTCGCCATCGATCACGCGATGCACCTCGCCCCGCACAAGGAACATTACACGACGTTCAACGTCCTCGCTTGTACCGCGATCATCCTGCTCGGCATGCTCATCGCCAACCTGATCCGCAGCAGTCTTTCGTCCGGCACGCAGGTCGCCATCATGACCGCGTGCAGCCTGGCCGCCCTGCTGCTCGGCTGGCTGCTCTCCGGCGGCATCGGCATCGTGATCATTCCGATGATCAAGCGCCTCGTCACCTGGACTTTCGTGCTGACCGCGGTCGGCTGGACGCTGCTGGTGTTCACGTACTTCTATCTGTTGCTGGACAGCTTCTCCATGCGAAGTTGGGCATTGCCGTTGACGGTGCTGGGCCGCAACTCGCTGTTCCTGTTCGTGGCGTTCGCGCTTTTTCGCGATTGGCCGGCGAAGACGGCGCTGCTGATGCTGCCGGCGTCCCCCGCGACGCCGCGGCCGCTCTTCGTCGAGCTGATCGTGCTCGCGATATTTTGGCTCATCTGCACGTGGCTATATCGTCGCCGAATTTTCTTCAACGTGTAAAACAATTTCGCCGCTTGCGGCTTAGCGTTCGCGCGGCGCCACGCGAATGGTAAGCCGCAAGCGGCGCGAGGGTATTCGATGTCAAAGCGAAATGTGTTGCTGGTTGTCGCCGTTATCTCGATGGCGTCGTTCGTCAGGGGTCAGGAGCCGGACCCCTACGCCAAGCGGATCGCGAAGGCGTCGGACGACTGGAAGAAGACGTTGCAGCGGATGAAGCTGCCGGCGGGGGTGCAGGCCGACCTGTGGGCCGCCGAGCCGCACGTCGCCAACATCGTGGCGTTTCACTTCGACGAGAAGGGACGCTGCTTCGTCGCGGAGACGTATCGGCTCCACACCGGCGTGACCGACAACCGCAGCCATCCGCGCTCCTGGACCGATGACGACCTCGCTTGCAGAACGGTCGCCGATCGCGTCGAGATGTACAAGAAACATCTGAAAGATAAATTCCCCAGCTATGCGAAGGACCATGACCGCGTTCGCCTGGTCGAGGACAGCAAGGGCACGGGACGAGCCGACCGCTCCAGCGTCTTCATGGACGGCTTCAAGAACGCTCCCGACGGCATCGGCGCCGGCGTCCTCGCTCGCAACGGCAAGGTCTGGTACACCTGCATCCCCGACCTGTGGCTGCTGCAAGACACCAAGGGCACGGGCCGCGCCGACGTCAAGAAATCGCTCCACACCGGCTACGGCGTTCACACCGCCTTCCTCGGCCACGACATGCACGGCCTGCGTTTCGGCCCCGACGGCAAGCTCTATTTCTCCATTGGCGATCGCGGCCTGCACGTCGAGACCGCCGGCAAGACCGTCTCGTCGCCCGACACCGGCGCCGTCCTCCGCTGCGATCCCGACGGCAGCAACCTCGAACTCTTCGCCACCGGCCTGCGCAACCCGCAGGAACTCGCCTTCGACGAGCTCGGCAACCTCTTCACCGGCGACAACAACGCCGACGGCGGCGACGCGGCCCGCTGGGTCCACGTCGTCGAGGGCGGCGACTCCGGCTGGCGCATGAGCTATCAGTACATGCCGAGCCTGGGCCCATGGAACGGCGAAAAACTCTGGCACACCCAGGCGACCAACACCGCGGCTTATTTGCTGCCGCCGCTCGCCCACATCGCCAATGGGCCATCCGGGTTGACCTACCATCCCGGCACCAGCCTGCTGCCCGATAAGTTCGCCAAACATTTCTTTCTGTGCGATTTCCGCGGCGGCGGGGCCGGCAGCGGCATCCATGCATTCCAGGTCAAGGCGAAGGGCGCATCGTTCGAACTCGTCAATCGCCAGCAGTTCGTCTGGTCGGTGCTCGCCACCGATTGCGACTTCGGCCCGGACGGCGGCTTCTACATCAGCGACTGGGTCGAAGGCTGGAATACCCCCAACAAGGGCCGTATCTACAAGCTGTTCGATCCCGACAAGCTTCAGGATCCGACGGTCAAGGAAGTCAAGAAATTACTCGCGGAGGGATTCACCCATCGTTCCAATGACGACCTCGGCAAGTTGCTTGAGCACGCCGATCAGCGCGTTCGCCAAGAAGCCCAGTTCGCGCTGGCCGACAAGCTCGCCACCGGGCAGTTGGCCGCCGCCACACGCAGCAAGAACCCGATCGCGCGCCTGCATGGCGTCTGGGGATTGGGACAGATAGCGCGCATGGCTAACAGATTTGACCTGAGGGTCGAGTCGTCTGGAAAAGCGCTGATAACACTCACGAAGCACGATGACCCAGAGGTTCGCGCCCAAGCATTTCGGGTGCTGATTCGCGTCGATTCAAGCGGCCTCTTCCTCGACGCGATCTTGACGACAGGATTGCGTGATACAGCTCCGCGTGTGCGTTTCTTTGCCGCGCTGGCAGCCGGCAGGATGGGCGAGAGGGCCGCAATGCCTGCCGTGCTCGACATGCTCAAGGCGAACAACGACGCCGACCCGTATCTGCGTCACGCCGGCGTCATGGCGCTCGTCGGCATCGGCGATCACGACGCGATCAAGCAGGCGGCGGCCGACGCGTCCCCCGCAGTGCGCATGGCGGCGGTCATCGCCATGCGTCGCTTGAAGATGCCGGCGATCGCGAATTCCCTCAACGACGTGGACGGCAAAATCGTCCTCGAAGCGGCCCGGGCGATCTACGATGTGCCGATTGCCGCTGCGATGCCGCAGCTCGCCCAGAAGGCACGGTTCGGCGTCAAGGACGTTCCCGAGCCTGCGATCCTGCGCATGCTGGCCGCGAACTATCGGCTCGGCATGCGCGAGGGGGCGCAGACGCTCGTGACGGCGGCGACGCGATCCGACATGCCGCTATCCATGCGCGAACAAGCGCTCAAGATGCTGCAAGCGTGGGAGACGCCGTCGGGGCGCGACTGGATCGTCGGGTTGTGGCGGCCGATCCCGCCACGGCGCGGCGATGACGTCGCGGATTCGCTGCGTCCGGCTCTAGCCGCGCTCATGACGGGGCCCGACAAGATTCGCACCGAGGGGGCCAAGCTCGCCGCTAAACATGGCATGAAGGAGATCGGCCCGGCCCTCCGCGGCATCGTCGCCGACACGA
>JACQFG010000153.1 GCA_016200155.1 Planctomycetota bacterium
AATCAAGAAACAGCGAAATGAGTGATTTTCCGCCGTGTCTCCGCTTGCGGCTTAGCGTTCGCGTGGCGCCACGCGCACGCTAAGCCGCAAGCGGCGACATGTCACTGCTCGGCGATCAGCACGATCATTGCGTGGGCGGCCAGGTGATACGTCGTTCCCGCCGGGACGACGGGGCCCTCATCCGGGCCGACGATGTCCAGCGGCGCCAGCAGCGCCGTATCGATCGCCCGGCGCCACGGCTTCCCGTTCGGCGAACGCGGGATGCGAAAGGCGATGCCGTCGACCCAGGCGTTGCAAGCGACGTAGAAATCGCGGTCCGACTCGCGGCCCGTCTGCGTGCCGTCGAGGCAAAATGCCAGCGTCCGGCTCGGATGCGTGAAGTCAGGAGCGAACGGCTCGACGCCGTGCCAGATCACATCGGGAACGAGATTGCCCGCCGGTCCCCGGCCGCGCAGAAAATCGCGACGTCGCAAGGCCGGATGCCGTTTGCGCAGCTCGATGAGCATGGTCACGAAGCGGAAGAAGTCGGCGTTGGTGTCGCGCAGCCGCCAGTCGAGCCAGCTGATGTCATTGTCCTGGCACCAGGCGTTGTTGTTGCCTTTCTGCGTGCGCAGGAACTCGTCGCCGCCCAGCAGCATCGGCACGCCTTGCGAGATCATCAGCGTCGTCATCAGGTTTTTCGCCTGGCGTTTGCGCAGCCGAACTATGTCGGAATCATGCGTCGGTCCCTCGTGGCCGCAGTTCCAAGAGAAGTTTTCGTCCATGCCGTCGCGGTTGTCTTCGCCGTTGGCATCGTTGTGCTTGTGGTTGTACGACACCAGGTCCCAGAGCGTGAAGCCATCGTGGCAGGTGATGAAGTTGAGCGAGTGGTTCGGCAGCCTGCCCGAGTGCTCGTAGAGATCGGAGCTGCCGCAGATGCGCGTGGCGAGGGCGCCGGTCATGCCCTGATCGCCGCGCCAGAAGCGGCGCACGTCGTCGCGGTAGCGGCCGTTCCACTCCGACCAGCGGCCGCCGAAATGGGGGAAGCTGCCGACCTGATACACACCGACCGCGTCCCACGGCTCGGCGATCAGCTTCGTGTCGCGCAGCAGGCCGTCCTCGGAAATCATCTCGACGATCGGCGGGTCGACGATGACGTTTCCCTTGCGATCTCGGCCGAACACCGAGGCAAGATCGAAACGCAGGCCGTCGACGTGCATTTCGCCGACCCAGAATCGCAGGCAAGTGAGGATGAGTTCGCGGACGATGGGGTGGTTGCAGTTGATGGTATTGCCGCAGCCGGTGAGGTTGAGGTAATTGCCGCTCGCGCCGAGGAGGTAGTAGAGGTCGTTATCGAGGCCGCGGAAGGAGTAGGTTCGGCCACGATCGTCGCCTTCGCCGGTGTGATTGAAGACGACGTCGAGGATGACTTCGATGCCGGCCTCGTGCAACGCGCGGACCATATCGCGGAACTCGGTGACCTGGCTGTGCTCGCCGCCGCTGCTGGCGTACGCAGCCTTGGGGGCGGCAAATGCGATGCTGTTGTAGCCCCAGAAGTTCTTCAGACACTGGCCCGTGTGCGGGTTGACGAAGACACAATCGTCCTCGTCGAACTCGAACACCGGCAGCAGCTCGACCGCCGTCACGCCGAGCTGTTGCAGGTACGGGATCTTCTCGATCAGCCCGGCGAACGTGCCCGGCTTGGACACGACGGCCGCCGGGTGCATGGTGAAGCCGCGCACGTGCAGCTCGTAGACGATGGAGTCCTCGAGCGGCGTGACGAGGGGCACGTCCTCGCGCCAGTCGTAGTGTCGACGGACATAGAGGCTGCGGCGATGCGTGCCGCGCTGATGGTTGGAGCCGTCGAAATAATGGCCGTTGCAACCCCAGTGGGTCCCGTCGGCGACCGCGGTGCAGCTGGGATCGAGGAGGATGAGGTTGGGATCGAAGCGATGCCCGCCGCCTTTAGGGCCATTGACGCGCCAGCCGTAGCGAAACGTCTTGGGCGGATCGTAGACGTGGATGTGCCAGAGATCGCCGGTGCGATGCTTGCGCGAATCGAGTGCGATCTCGGCCAGTACCTCGTCGCTGTCGACGCGCTGCAGAACGAGATGCACGGAGGTCCCATGCCGGCACATGAGGACGAAGTTGACCCCCTCGGCCAACGGCGTGGCCCCCAGCGGCGTCGAACGCCCCCGGCTGGTGCGATAGGTCGGCGGGCTCGTCTTGGGTGCTTGCGAGGTTTCCATGAGCGCGGCTACTGCGATGGATGCGCGGGTCGGCGTTCGCGGTGGGTCGAATACTATCATAGGCCATTGACCGCACGGACACAAGTAAGGCGAGCCGAGCCCCGTAAGGGGCCGGTTGCCGATGGCATTGTCGTCATCCTCAACCGGCCCCTCACGGGGCTCGGCTCGCCATTCAATCTGCAAAATTCCCGGAATCCCCCTTTCCAAATTCCGAATTCGTGCCATAATAGAATTACATCTTGAACGTGCGGTCGGAATCCGCATCCGGTCAAGGAACTCGGCATTTTGCCAATCCGCAGCCCAAAAAGAGCCGAAAACGACGAAAAACGGCAAAATTGCGCTTCCCTTTTTTCCGGCTTTTGACCAAGATACCGTGGTAAGCTGCCCCCGTCAGGAAGGCAGGGGGAACTCGTAAGGAAGGTTCGCCTTCCGGGCCTCGCGACATTCAGGCGGAAGACGCGCGAGACATTCTCCATCACCCATGATTGCATCTTTCGCAAGCCGGCCATCCGTGGATGGCCGCGCCGACCCCTGAGCAAGCGTGTTCGTTTTCCTTCAGTCTGTTGATCGGACCTTCATGTCCGGGAACAAGATACGTGAATTTGTGTAATGTGATCCTGCCGCCGCTTGCCGGCCCCCCTTTTTCGCGGGGACGCGCAAGGAACGGCAACCGTCAACTCTTCTGCTTTTTGGAGGATTAGCTATGGCCGTCGCACGTGGCGACGAAGGTTCGAGTAACGTGACGAATACTCCAACCGTCGCGGCTACGGGAAATCCCGTACGTCGTCGCATCATTCGTAAACCGTCACCGGTCGGCGCCCCCGGCGAATCGGCGCCTCACGCTCCCCCGCCCCCCGCACCGACTCATGCGCCGCAGCCCCAGCCGTCCGGCCTCTCGCCGGCGCAGGCTGCCGCCACCCGGCTCGACGATCTCTATCGCCTCGCCATGCCCAAGCTCTTTGCCTTTGCCGAGAAGGAAGGCATCTTCGAGCACACCGGCATGAACCGCGGCCAGCTCATCATGGGCGTCGTCCGTAAACAGATCGAACGCGGATTGATCGTGCGCGGCTCCGGCACCCTCGAAGTCCTGCCCGACGGCTACGGCTTCCTGCGCTCGTCGGCACACAATTATTTGGCGTCGCCCGAAGACATCTACGTCTCGCCGAGCCAGATTCGCCGCGTCGGCCTGAAGACCGGGTTGGTCGTCGAAGGCCCGATCCGCCTGCCCGTCGAGGGACAGGACAACTTCGCGCTCATGCAGGTCGATCTCGTCAACGGCCTGAACCCCGAAGAACGCATCTCGCCGACGACCTTTGAAGACCTCACGCCGCTGCACCCGAACCGCCGGCTCATCCTCGAAACGAGCGGCGAAGAGCTCAACATGCGCGTCGTCGATCTGGTGACGCCCATCGGCCGGGGACAGCGCGGCCTGATCGTTTCCCCGCCCCGTGCCGGCAAGACGATCCTCTTGCAGAAGATCGCCCTCAGCCTGCTCAAGAATCATCCCGAAACTTACTTGATCGTCCTGCTCGTGGACGAGCGCCCCGAAGAAGTGACCGACATGGCTCGCACCGTCGCCGGTCCCAACTGCGAAGTCGTCGCCAGCACATTCGACGAGCCCTCCGACGAACATGTCCACGTCGCCGACATCGTGCTCGAAAAAGCCAAACGCCTCGTCGAGGGCGGCAAGGACGTCGTCATCCTGCTCGACTCCATCACCCGCCTCGCCCGTGCTCACAACACCGAGGCCCCCTCCGGCGGCAAGCTCCTCTCCGGCGGTCTCGACACCAACGCCATGCAAAGGCCCAAACGCTTCTTCGGCGCCGCCCGCCAGACCGAGGAAGGCGGCAGCTTGACCATCCTCGCCACCGCCCTCATCGACACCGGCAGCCGCATGGACGACGTCATCTTCGAAGAGTTCAAGGGCACCGGCAACATGGAGCTCCACCTCGATCGCCGGCTCGTCGACAAGCGCGTCTGGCCCGCCATCGACATCAACCGCTCCGGCACCCGCAAGGAGGAGCTGCTGCTTCACCCCGCGGAAGTCGAGAAGGTCCGCATCCTGCGCCGCGTGCTGTCCGACATGCACCCCGTCGAGGCGATGGAAATGCTCGTCAGCCGCATGAGGAAAACGAAGTCGAACGCGGAGTTCTTGATGGGTATGAATATGTCGTGATTATTCGCCGCTTGCCGCGTAGCATGTGAAAGCAGAGTACGCTCGGCTGGTTAGCGCGATAGAAATCGCTATGCCGCCGGGCGTTTGTTGTTGATAAGCACTATCGCTAGCGTAAGCTGCGTTTTCGAGGAGCAAAAGCGGCAATAAGCCCGAAGGGGAATGAATAATGCCGACTCCCGACCATGACGCATTCAGCATGCAACTGTTATCTTCGATTTCTGAGGTTGCAGCGGAGATGCCACCGTTGGGTTTCACTGCAAATCCGGCCAAAAGCCGTAACGCCGCGGATGCCATGGCGGCGTTGATTTGTCATCGGCTTTCGCCCATTAATGAAACGCTACTCGCGCCCAGGTCAGACCGAACATACAATTGGAGAGGTGGCGTATTCAATTCCCGAAATATCACAGATCGAGATTATTTCTGGACGAACATGAGGCGCGGTGTTGCCGAGAAGATGCATGACAATGCATTAAACAGGCCCGTGGCTTACCTCTTCGCATGCGCCAAGCCGGGGGAGGCTGTGGTGCGGCTTTGGGCGATTCCTGAACCCATCTTCCACGACTGCCTTCGCGGCCTCTCTTTCGAAGAGAAAGGGCATAAATACTCAGTCGAGATCTCCCCAAAAAAACAGCGAATCGAAAGATGTGAGAGTTCTCCATATCTTGCCCCATACTTTCGTGCTGTCGAGCTGTTGCCGGAAGAGGCCCTCGCCCTTGATGAATCACGCAAAACCGATGAAAGGGCGAAAGAGGAACGACGAAGGCGGCGCGAATCGAGCAACAACACGGAGCTTGTTATCGAGGAATTGACGGACCAACTTGAAGAAGAAGGCGTGTTCGATCCGAACGGCGCGGAAGATGCGCGTGATCGCATCTTGGCGTCTGTTGTGCGTCGTCGCGGGCAGCCTGCATTCCGAGAACTCCTACTATCCGTGTACAATATGCGGTGTGCCATAAGTGGGTGTGACGTCGTGCCCGTGTTGGAAGCTGCACATATCACACCTTACCTGGGCCCGCACACTAACCGCGCGGACAACGGGCTACTGCTACGGGCGGATTTGCACACGCTGTTCGACCTCAAGCTGATCGCAATCGACGCTGACTCCATGACAGTGCTGGTTGCGCCGGACCTTAGCGGAACATTCTACAATGACTTTCGCGGCTTACCTCTCAAGCTTCCGGCCGAGAATGAGGACCGGCCGAGTTCTGCCGCGATCAGAAAGCATCGTGAAGAAAGTGGCCTATGAAAACGGTGAAGAACAAAAAAAGGCTCCTCGGTCGCTACATCGTGGCCGATCCAAAAATCTGCCACGGTAAACCGACGTTCATCGGCACACGCGTCATGGTGTGGCAGGTGCTTGAGATGGTAAGCGAAGACATGGATTGGGATGAAATCTCCCGCCAATGGCATGGCAAAGTTGGCAAAGAGGCCATTGCCGAAGCGATTGATTTGGCTCAACGAGCATTCGTCGACCATGCGACAAAATATGGCAAAGAGTTCCAGTCCGCATGATTATTCTCGATGAGAACATTCCTCGTGATCAGTGGGAAGAACTCCGACGCAAACGCGTTCCGGTCAAGAAAATCGGCGTGGATATAGGGCGCAGTGGGACCAAGGACGATCGCCTCATTCCACTCCTACACAGGCTGAGCCGACCAACCTTCTTCACCCTTGATGCCGATTTTTGGGATCGCAGCTTGCGGCACGAAGGCTACTGCCTGGTCTACCTTGATGTTGAACGCAACACCGTCGCCGTTTATGTTCGGCGAATTCTCCGCCATTCTGCGCTGAACACGAAAGCAAAACGGATGGGAACTGTGATCCGAGCTGAACCCGAAGGCATTTCCCTTTGGCGCGTTCGGCACGAAAGTGAAGAGTATCTGTCGTGGGAGTAGAGAATCAGGCGCGGCGCGACCGTGCCTCAGTCGCGTACATCCCAAATGACTGATAATAGCTCGTCCAAGACAAACTGCGACCATGTCTCGAATGTTTCCTTCGCTGCCGCCAATTCCGCAATTGCCGCGAACCCCGCGTGCATCAGATCGACTTCACGCCGCTGCACGTTCGGCGCGTCCAGCTCGAACAGATGCACGATGCCCAGATGCACTTGCCCGACCGGCGTTGCGTCGTCATTGATGAAGCCGATGCACGTCTCGTGATACTTCGTGTCGAGAACGATCTCCTCGGCGATCTCGCGTTCCAGGCCTTGCCGGTAGGGATGGGAGTCGGCGGCGTGATCGCTCGGATTGATGTGTCCGCCGATGCCGACCGAGCGCAGGGCCCGCAGCCGCTTTTCGCTCGTGCCCTTGCCGCGCGTGTAGTGGAAGAGTTGATCGCGATACTTCAGCACGACATACGGGATGAGTTGCTTGAACGTTGGATCGTCCTCGGCGCGCGAGCGCGGCAGAAACGAGAAATGGCGCGGATCGAGCAAGCGCGGCGTGTAATGCTCGACATCGCGCGTCAGACCTTGAAACAGGCCGGCCTCGTGCAGGACTGCGGTCGGGATGACGAGTACCTGTTCTTCACTTGGCGTCACGTTTCTTCTCCTCGCCGGTCCAGCGCGTCTTGCCATACATGAGTCCTCCCAGCGCGCCCCACGGGTCGGCGACGGCGACGATACCCGCGGCGACCACGGCTTGCTCCTCCGGCTCCGTCGGTCTTTGCGGGGCGAAGTTGAACCACTGCGACGCCAGCACCAGCACTGCCAGCCGAATCGTGGAATGACTGTCGCGCCGGCTGAAGACGATGTCGAGGTCCTGCTGGGTTCCCGACTCGGCCGCGAGCTGCAGGGCCGATTCGTAGGTCCCGTCGGGATAGCTCGCGGCTTGCTCCTCGGTCGTGTAGCTTTCTAGCACCACGTCGTCCAATCGAGGCAGCACCAGCACGTCGAATTCGAGATCCTGGCTCAGCGCGAAGCTCGTCGGCCAAAGCCGGCACCGCGTCATCTCGGGCAACAACAGCCACAGCCCCGACACCATGCGCAGGTCGCCTTCGGGCCGTTCGAACACGAGCCGGCCGCCGTCCACGAGGATCTGGGCCCCGCCGAGCAACGCCGGGCTCTCGGAGTTCTCCATCGTCCGCTCGAAGTCGAGCGCCTCCGGGTCCTCGCCTTCCTTGAGGGCCGCCGCCTTGATGCGCTTGAGCACCTCCTGCACCTGCGCCAGCGAGCGCGGCTTGAACGCGCCTTCTTCGATCGTCAGCGTCGGCAAGTCACCCGTCGTGTCCCACGTCGGCGGAAACTTCTCCGCGAGCATGAACGGATCGCGAATCCATGTCTCATACGCTTTTTGCCCGACGACAAGAAAGTGAAATCGCAACCCGCTCGCGCCGTCCTCCATCACGCGCGCGATGGCGACTTGCTTTGCCCCGATCGGCCTGGCGAACACCGTCAGCGGACAGCGCACCCCGACGCGCCGCACGCCGAAGCCGACGATGAGCTGCGGCATTTCGGCAACCCACGCAGCGTCAAACCCCGCCGAGCGCGCAACCAGCACGGGCGACTCTTGGCCGTCGCGGCGAAACAGGGCCTGTTCGAGCGTAATTTGCGCCATCGGTAGCCATCAGAGCCTGAAGCGTGTGCGAAGGACGCACCGTCCTTCGCTCACGCTTCAGGCTCTGATGATCCTTTTTCTGAATTACAATCCGAAGTCGCCGCTGAGCCGGCGCCAGCAGCTGTGAATGTGATTGGCCGCGTTCTTGCCCGAGTCGGCCTGCACGTTGAGGAACTCCACGAGGAACGTCGGCCCCTGCACGCGATAGGTGTAGCCCTGCCCCGGTTCCGCCGACCCGCTGAACGCGAAGTAGACCTTGTCGAGCCCGCCGTCGGTCACCTGCTTCATCTCCTGCGCGGCGACGTCGGCAGCCATCCGGCCCGTGTAGCTCTTGAGAAGTTTCATCAGCGTTTCTTTCTGCTCGGCCTTCATCTTCGATCCCGCCAGGCCGACCGCGTCGCCGACCTTGGGCTGCTTCATCAGCGCGCCGGGTTCGCCGAAATGCTTGCCCGCATGCCCGGCCTTCTTCTGATCGTTGTCCAGCGATTTGAAAAGATCGCGGGCATAATCCTCGGCTTCCGGCAAGATGCGCTTCCCCTTTTTCGGGCCGCCCTTGACCTCGGCCGGGTTGGCGCCGAAGAAGCATGGCGTCGATGAAATGACGGTCGAGCCTTCCATGGTGAAGTTCATCGACAGGTGATGTCCCTCGACGCGCCAGCCCCACTTGCCGGTCTTCGAGGGAGTGCCGAAGACGGTGAAGAAATACCAGCCCGGATTGCG
>JACQFG010000173.1 GCA_016200155.1 Planctomycetota bacterium
GAACGAAAACTGCCAACGCCAAGCTTGATCCAACACCAACCAGGACGTAGACGGTGCGCTCCGATCACCAGACAAAATCTCTTACAATAGCCGGGAGCCTTCGCTTATTTGAGGGCTAATTACGCCCTTGCTCGACGCCGCCAACGTGCGCATCGAGCGGATCGCTTCGCACGGCCATGCCTCGCCCGATGACTTCTGGTACGATCAGGATCAGCACGAATGGGTCGCATTGTTGAAAGGCGCAGCGAGACTCCGGTTCGACGATGGGACCGTCGAGATGAAGCCCGGTGACTGCATCAACATCCCGGCGCACAAAAGGCACCGAGTCGAGTGGACGACGCCGGAGGAGCCGACGATCTGGCTGGCGGTTCTTTACGATGACAAGCAATGAGCGCCGGCGCACCGCCTGATGACGAGCTATGCCGTTTCATGCTGGCATCGGCCCACGCTCGGCAATCTGCTGGGCTTCCGCCAAAGCGATGCGACTGTTTTCGTCCCGGTAGGGACGGCTGAAAGTAGCCCAGCACTTCAGTGCTGGGACCTCGCGATTCCTCATTTTTTTGAGTCCCGGTAGGGACGAATGAACGGACGCTTCCTGCTTCAATCGTCCCTGCCGGGACTCCACGTGCTTCCCCGCCCCTCTTCCCAGCACTGAAGTGCTGGGCTATTGTCAGCCGTCCCTACCGGGACGAAAAGCGTCGGCGCTTGTGCGACGATGATTCGGTTCACCACCCTTTGGCTGCTGCCTCGGCGTCTTCGAGTTCCTCCTTGCGGCGCCAGTAGCCGTGCTTTGCGATGAGGGCGCGGGCCTTGGCGAGTTCGGCCTTGTCGCGGAAGAGCCGAGCGCGGTGCAGGTGAACGTCCGCAAGGTACAGCGGCATCGGCCCACGCTCGGCAATCTGCTGGGCTTCCGCCAGGTAGCGGCGAGCTTCGTCCGGTTGTTCTCCCAAGGTCCCGGCGTAGAGCGCGGTGGTGAGGAGGGCCATCGGGAGATAGAAAACGTGATTGGCTTGGCGGAGCTTGGCAAGAGCAATGGGGATTTTCGATTGCAGTTCTACAATTTCAGATTTGGGGGCTTCGGAGAGCAGCGCCCTGTAGAGCCCCGCCCGAGCCAGTATGAGGTGGTCGAAGGCGATGTCGAGAAGCCAGTTACGCGCGGTGACCCAGGAAAGCGTTTGAATGGCCCGACGTTCGGCCTCTGAACAGATTGTCACAAGAGCGTCTTGGCCAGGATCTTGGGGCCTACCGACCGCGAGTCGTGCGGCGCTTTCACGTAGAACGAATTGCCAGGCGGCGCGTTCGGCGGGGGTTAACAGGAGGTCAATATACTGAAAGCCTTGCAGCGAATAGAGTATTGAGAATTCGGGGCTGCTATGGGCCTGAATCCGCTCCGCCTCCGAGAATAGCGTCCCAGCCTCAAGGGAGCGTCCCGCCTGGTGAAGGGCGTATCCGAGTGGGACACCACAATGCACCCGCTGAGAGAAATCGGCGGCGCGTTCGCCAAGCTTGAGGGCGCGGCGTGCATCGACCGCGGCATCACCCAACCGGCCCAGCGTTACCTCCAACTCGCTAAGGTTGCGGGCGCGAATGGCTGCTTCCGTCCATTCCTGCGCGTCCTCGGCCATTTTCGCTGACACCTGCACCGGCTCGACAGCTTCGGCGAGGCGGCCGAGCGCAATGAGCCTGTAGCCAGCTTGGTAGAGCAGCCACGCCTGGTCTGACGCGTTCGGATTTGGAGAGAGCCGGCTCCAGGGTTCCTCGAAAAACGCCGCCAGCGCCCCCAGGTCCGCACCGATGGCGCCGAGGTTTAGCGAACTATAGTAGCCATGGTTGCCGGTGCCGCGCAAAATGCGGTCGAAGAAAACGTCGTTACACGCCTCCTGCTGCCGCCCGGCCAAGCACCCGTGGGCCACCGCCTGATACAGCGGTGCGAGCCCCACCAAGCCATCGGGCCGATACGGCGGCGTCCTGCACAGATGATCGAACAACCGCGAGTGAGCCGTGCGAAAAGACTCCAGCGATTCCCGTTGCAGCTGCTTTGCGAAATATTCGCATACCAGGGGATGGGCGTCGATTGCCACATCCGTTCCAGACCCGGAGCGCGACAAAAGATCGATGTCGATGAGCCGCGTCAGGGCGATGTTCCACTGCGTGTCCTTCAGCTTGACCAGCACATCGGTGAGCCCCGGGATCGCCGGCTCGGCTCGCAGCGCCTCCAGGCAATCGGCCGAGATCGGGCGGTCGAAGAGGCCGGTGAGCCGCAGGATCGCGAGTTCGCGCTGCTGCTCCGGGCCTGACGACTTGAACCACTTCTCATATGCGATCATCACCTTGAACGCGCTGCGGCCCTCGCTTCGTTCCTCTTCGGCCTCGACAAAATGCACTTGCTTGTAGTGGCGAATGTCGCGATCGGGATACGCGTCGGCGATGAAGCGACCCAGGAGTTGCAGCGTCAACGCATGGCCGCCGGCGTCTCTCCATGCTGCTTCCAGTTCCTCGTCGGTGCCGGTGATTTGCAGGTGCCGTAAGAGGGCGATGGCGGCTTCCTTGAGGAGCTGATCGAGCTTCTTTTCCGCGGTCGTCGGCAACGCTTCGACGTTCTTCAGATGCTCGCGCGTGGTGATGATGCACAGGCCCGGATTGTCGGCCGCGAGACTTTGCACGAGGGCTTCGAGGGCCGGGTCCTTGAGACGGCCCGCCATGCCCGCCTTGTCGGTCGGCGGATATTGCAACGGCTCGATGCCGTCGAGGACCAGCAGCGTGCGATGCTGACGCGTGAGGTTGGCGAGCCGTTCGCCGCGTTCCCAGGGGCTGCCGAGGGTTGGGTCGGGGTCGCCGAAGAAGAGGAGGGCCTGGTTGATGAAGAGGTCGGCGGAGGTCTGGCGTGATTCGCCGGTGCCCTGGCTGTAGAAGGACCAATCGAAATAGCGTTCGACGCCGGGCCAGCCGCGTTTCATGAGCCGTTCGGCAACCCAGTGGGCGACGAGCGAGGTCTTGCCGACGCCGCCCCAGGCGACGAGCGTGTAGAGGTTCAGGTACTGATCCGCCCACGCGGCATCGAGACCGTCCAGCCATTTCTCGCGGCCAAACAGAATCGCCGGCGAATGACGCAGGATGCGCGAGGGCGCGATCTTGCGATTAATGAGGTGCTGCACATCCGCCATCATCTGGCGGGCGTTTGCTTGCCGTAAGTCGATGACGTTATGGCCTTCGAGGCTCGGCGGTAGTTTACAATCATCGATGCGGACAGGGATTACCGTCTTGCCGTTGGCGCGTGAGAACTGGACCTCGCGATCCACCCAATTGGATTTCACTGAAGCATGGGAAAGGACTACTACAAAGACATCGGCGTCAAGAATTCCCCTTTCGATGCGCGGCCAGAACTCTTCATCCGGCTTAATGGTATCGCTGTCGTTGAAGACTTCGGCGAAGCCGAGCGCGCGGAGAAGTTGAACAAACGCCTGGACGTAGCGGTCGTCCGGACTGCTGTGGCTGATAAAGGCGGCAGGGCGATTCTCGCTCATGGCATTATCTCCGGTTCCCCTTCAATTATTCCACTCCGCCGGGCCATTGCAATCGAAAAACCATCCACGAAGGGCACGAAGATCCCGAAGAGAAAACGGCGTCGAAGCCGCCAATCAGCGCCGGTCGTCTCGTCAGCCAATTCCCCTTCGTGCTCTTCGTGCCCTTCGTGGATCCACGAAGGGCACGAAGATCCCGAAGAGAAAACGGCGTCGAAGCCGCCAATCTGCGCCGGTCGTCTCGTCAGCCAATTCCCCTTCGTGTTCTTCGTGGCCCTTCGTGGATGATTTCGCTTGCCTTTTACCCGGCTTGATTTGTTTTTTGCCCCGGCATAGAATGCATTGAAAGTCCATCTTTGGAGCTACACTCGACCTACGCCGAATCTTTTGTGAGCTTCGGCCGCCCTGTCGAACCACGGCCTTCCAACATGAAATGGTCCAAACATGGCGGAGAGTGATTGGCCAATGTATGAACGCTTCACCGACCGGGCCCGCAAGGTGATGCAGCTCGCCAACCAAGAGGCGCAGCGCTTCAACCATGAGTATATCGGGACCGAACATATCCTGCTCGGCTTGGTCAAGGAGGGAACCGGCGTCGCCGCCAACGTCTTGAAGAACCTCGACATTGACCTTCGCAAGATCCGCCTCGAAGTCGAAAAGATCGTGCAGGCCGGGCCCGACATGGTCACCATGGGCAAGCTGCCCCAGACGCCCCGGGCCAAGAAGGTCATCGAATACTCCATCGAGGAGGCGCGCACCCTCAACCACAACTACGTCGGCACCGAGCACCTGCTACTTGGCTTGCTCCGCGAGCAAGAAGGGGTGGCCGCCCAGGTCCTGCAAAA
>JACQFG010000190.1 GCA_016200155.1 Planctomycetota bacterium
CGATAACTCGCTGGCGGCGCTGGGGGTGTTGATGCTGGCAAGCATTGGCGTGATGGGGCTGGCGGTTGGCGCCCTGAGGATTTCTTTTGTTCGTTTGATGACACCGTCCCGATTCGAGACGAAATAAGCGACTCGGGACCAAATCTGCCAAATGGCGGCTGCGCGAGCGTCACGGGCTAGAGCGGCCTGTGTCCCAAATCAATGCCGTGCCATCCGTACTGGTAGAAGCCAACGATTTGCCGTCGGGAGCGAACGCCACACGGGTTACGCCACCGATATGCCCGGCAAATCGCTGCAACTGCTTGCCGCTGGTGACATCCCACAAGCGCACGGATTTGTCGGCGCTCCCGCTGGCAAGGATTTTGCCGTCGGGCGAAAATGCGAAGGACACCCCCCAGTGTCGCGTGAAGGCGTCCGCCCTGTGACTGAAGTTTCTTGCTGGTTTGCCTCCATCGATCTGATGCACAAACACCTTGTCCCAGAAATCTCCGTGCCCTTCACCGGCGAGCAAGCGGCCGTCCGGACTGACCGCAATGCCGCCGAAGTAACCGTCCCAGTGATAGCCGGTAAATTCTCGCGCAACTTGCTTGGTCGCGGTGTTCCATAGAAACACGTTGCCTCCACTCTGACACGCCAGAAACTTGCTGTTGGGGACCACGGCAACGGCGTGTACGGGAAGCGGACCACGATTACCGTCGCGCCAGGGGCTATCGATCCGGCCGGTCTCGACGCCGGTGCCAATTTCCCACAGGCGCACGGTGCCGTCATGACTTCCGGAGATCAACGTCTGCCTGTCGAGCAGAGCCACGGACGTCACGCCATATTTGTGTCCCTCGAAGGTGCGTATTTTTTTGCCGCTGCTGATTTCGAAAAGGGATAGCTTGGCCCCGGCGGTGACGAGGTGCTTGTCGTCCGGCATGAACGCGGTGACGCGTGCCCACTTTTCGTCAAGGCGCTTGAATTCCTTGTAGCCGTCAATCGCGTACAGGCCCACGCCATTGGCGCCGGCCAACGCCAGGGACTTGCCATCGGAAGAGAATGCGGCGCACCACAATTCCAGCCGCGGCGTCTCGGCCAGAATCGATTCCTTTCCCGTGCCAACGTCCCACTGCCGGAGGGCGGGACCATTAGCTGCAATTAGCCCTTTGCCATCGCGAGTGAAGGTCAAGGGGCCACCGTAAGCTGGTTGTTTGTTGATTTGGCGCGTAACTTTTCCGGTTGCCGTATCCCAGATTCGTATGACATCGTGGAAGTCGGTCCCTCCCCCTGCCAGGTATTTGCCATCGGGGGAGAAGGCCAGCGCACCGGGCCCGTAATGATCTTTGGTTGGAAATCCTGTGAGTGCGCGGATGTCTTTTTGGGTTAGCATGTCGATCAGACGAATGGCCTCACTGTTGCCCACGGCGAGAACCCTGCGGTCGGGAGAGAATGCCAGACTCACGCCGAAGATCTTGGGTAGCTTGGCGCGCAATTGTCCTGTGGCCGTCTCCCATAGATGCACACAATGTTCTTCGCCACCGATCGTTGCCAGCATGCGTCCATCCGGCGAGAAAACGAACGGGAGTTGGCCGCGTTCGCGGTCGTCAGAGGTCGAGAGGTGAGCAAAAGTCTCGCCGGACGCAAAACGGATCAGGCGAATCCTAGCCATCCAAAGTGTAGGGCCGACGTTTGGAGGGCTGCCGATCCAGGATTCTCTAACCGCAAGCAAGTCTCCCGTTGGCGAAAAGGCGACGGCACGCGCTCCCTCTCCAGGCGCACCCGGATTTCCGGTCAACGTGATTTGCCGGGTTTCCTTGCCCGACTTCACATCCCAGACCCGAAGTACGGCATCGATGCCGCAGACGACCAGCGTCTGGCCATCCGGGGCAAGGGCGACCGCACTGCCCTGGTTGTCCACGCTCAGCAGTTGTTTGCCGGTCTTGGCGTCCCAAACGCGCGCCGACGTTCCTCGGTCGCTGCCGCCGGAAGCGAGAATGGCGCCATCTTTCGAAACGGTCAGCGAATGGATGGGCTCGCCATTGCGCAGTCGCGTTGTGCCGATTCGGGCCACCGCGCCCTTCGGCAATGGATCGCCCATAGCGTCCGATTTGGGCGCCGGAGGCGCCTGGTGCGCGCCTTGAACCTGCCCGCCTCCGACTGGTTCGGAATGCAACAGAACCAAGCCCACCGAAAGTGCCGCGATCAATGAAACGAGATGGAACATCCGGGCGATTAGGTTTATGCCTGTCATCGTCCAACCTGCTTTCCGAGGTGCAACGGATCACGAGACCCACTTCGCAACATCGCCGACCGCCGACAGGATCGGAAAGCGAAACTCGATGCTGCAACCCCACAGTTCGTCATTATATCGGTCGGGCCGCCAGTCCGTATCGTCGTCGCCCAGGACGGCCAGACTGACGACCCTGCGATTGTACCTGTCGAGCAATCGATAGTGATAGACGAACATCCGCTGCGGAAATCATCTCCCTTGCTGTGCTGGACCTCGACGTGAATCAGCACGGTGTCCCGATGATATTCATGGATTTCTAATCTCGTTTCACGCGTTTCACGCGTTTCATGTGTTTCATGTGTTTCATGTGTTTCATGTGTTTCATGTGTTTCATGTGTTTCATGTGTTTCATGTGTTTCATGTGTTTCACGTGTTTCATTTAGGAGGGGGGTGGTGAAATGAATGAAACACATCAATCGCAAACGATGAATTTGCTCGGGCACCTCACCGCGCCACCATGAACTCGCGCAGCGGCAGCTCGATCGCTTCGCCGCTTTCGGCACTGCGCGCGACGGCTTCCGTGAACTCCATGTAGGCGACGCCGGCTTCGAACGTTGTGAACTCGATCGGTCGGCTTTCGCGGATGGCGGCGATGAAGTCGGCTTCGACGGCCCAGGTGCGGGCCTTGTCGGCGGGGATCGGGATTTCTGCGAGGTCGGCGAGTTTGCCGGGCGCTTGGCTGCCGCGGATGCGGTCGGCAAGGAGGTCGTATTCGAGGACGCCGGCGCTGCCGAAGAGCTGGATGGTGGCGGCTTGGCCGAAGGGGGTGACGCCGCTGAAGTGGTAGGTGGCGCGGGCGCCGCCTGCGAGGACGGCGAGGACCTGGACGCTGTCGGGGGTGCCGACGGGGCGCTGCACGCCGCTGGGGTCGATGCGCGTGGCGAAGTGGGCGTGGACCTGGGCTTGCACGAGGACCGGGGCGGCGACCCAGCGCGTCAGCGTTTCGTGGAGGATGCCGAGGGTCAGCATGTTGAAGCCGGAGAGGATCGCGTCCTGGCGCCAGGAGAGCGGGGCATCGGGGTCGGCGAGCGGCGGGGCGAAATGGCACACGCGCACCTCGCGCAGCTCGCCGAGATAGCCCGCGGCGATGAGCTGCTTCATCACCTCGTGCCCCTTCAGGCCGAACGGGCTGGGCACGATCTGCGTGATCAGGCGCGGATGCTGCTTGGCGACCGTGTGCATGTGATGGGCCTCGGCCGCGTTCATGCTGAGACGGGCTTCGGTCAGGACGTGCTTGCCGGCTTGCAGGGCGGCGACCGTGATCGGGCAGTGCAGATACGGCCAGGTGCCGATGACGACGGCGTCGAGATCGCGGTCGGCGACGAGCAGCTCCCATGTCTCGTAGCAGCGCGGCACCTTGAACTCGCTGGCGATGGCGCGCGTCGATTCGGGCCGGCGATTGCAGACGGCGGCAATCTCGACCCCCTCGATCGCCAACAAGCCGGGGATATGGCGCAGCCGCGTGTTGGCGCCGGCGCCGATCAAACCGATGCGGATGCGTTTGCTCATGCCGTCATTATATAGCCCGCCATTTATGGCGGGTTTTACCCCGGCCTGCCCGCCATAAATGGCAGGCTATATAATGGAAAGGACAGCGGCTTCCCACGGAGTCACGCATGGCCACCACCTCTCCCAGCTCGAATGGCGTCGCCGCCACCACGCCGCAGCGCCGCGCCATGACCGTGCCCGACTTCATCTCTGCCAAGGCGCGCAGCATTCGCCTGACCATGTTGACCGCCTACGATTACACCATGGCCCGGCTGCTCGATAACGCCGGCGTCGATGCGATCCTGGTCGGCGATTCGCTCGGCATGGTCATGCAGGGCGAGCCGCATTCGCTCAAGGTGACGCTCGAGGAAGTGATCTATCACACGAAGCTCGTTGCCCGCGGCGTGCGGTCGAGCCTGATCGTCGCGGATTTGCCGTTCATGAGCTACCAGTTGAGCCCGCAGCAAGCGCTGGAAAGCTCGGGCCGGCTCATCAAGGAAGGCGGCGCCCACGCGGTCAAGCTGGAAGGCGGCGTGCGGAGCGTTCCTGCCGTTGAGGCGATCGTCACCGCCGACATCCCGGTGATGGGGCACATCGGCCTGACGCCGCAGTCGCTGCATCGGCTCGGCGGGTTCCGCGTGCAGCGCGATGCGGCCAAGCTGCTCGACGATGCCGTCGCCATCGAGCGGGCCGGCGCATTCGCCCTGGTCGTCGAGTGCGTGCCGGCGGACCTTGCTGAGCAAATCCGCACGTCGGTCAAGATCCCGACGATCGGCATCGGCGCCGGCGCCGGCTGCGACGGGCAGGTCCTCGTCACGCACGACATGCTCGGCCTGTTCACCGACCTGCGTCCGCGCTTCGTCAAGCAGTTTGCGAACGTCGGTTCGTCGATCACCACGGCGGTGGAAGAATATTGCCGCGAGGTCCGCGCCGGCCAATTCCCCGGCGCCGAGCACTCGTTTCGCTCTTGAATAAACATCCACGAAGGTACACCAAGTTCACGAAGTAACCGATTTGGATTTTCCTTCGTGCTCTTCGTGGCCCTTCGTGGATGTTTTCTTGCTTGACATCGTCCACGAAAATGAAACAATAGGCTTTCAGGTTTTCCATCTCCCGTCCGCGCGAGGCGAGCCATGATCCGCAAAGCCTTGATCGTTGAAGATGAACAGGAACTTGCCAGCATCCTTGCCGAGCATCTGCGCCACTGGAACTTCGAACCGACCATGATGCTCGAAGGCAAGAATGTCATCGACTGGGTGCGCAACCATCGGCCCGCCGTCATCTTGCTCGACCTGATGCTCCCCGACATCGACGGCTACTCCATCTGCGAATCCCTCAAGCTCGATCGCGAGACCAACCTGATCCCGATCATCATGACCACGGCCATGACCGATCAGGAAGACCGCATCCACGGCCTGCAGGTCGGCGCCAATACCTACCTCACCAAGCCGTTCACGGCGGAAGCGCTCAACCAGGCGATCCAGAACGCCCTCAACTGGCTCGATGATCTCAAGACCAACGGCACGCAGGGGGAGATTCGCTTCCATCTGCAAAGCGACACGCACTACCTCGAGGAACTCAACCACCTGCTCGGCTCGCTTTTCCTCTTCAGCGGGCTGTCGCAGCAGCAGGTCAAGCAGCTCACGACCGCGGTGC
>JACQFG010000191.1 GCA_016200155.1 Planctomycetota bacterium
ATCGGCCGGCTGCCGACGCCGGACGAGACGCGGGCGTTTCTTGCGGACAAGGCGGCGGACAAACGCGTAAAGCTGGTGGACGCGCTGCTCGAACGTCCCGAGTACGCCGATCACTGGGCCAACAAATGGGCCGACCTGATGAGGCCCAATCCGTACCACGTCGGCATCAAGGCGACCTTCACGCTCGACGCCTATCTGCGCGATTCGTTTCGCAAGAACAAGCCGTACGACCAGTTCGTCAAGGAAATCGTGACGGCCCAGGGGAGTACCTGGCGCAACGGCGCGGTCGTACTGTTCCGCGATCGCCGCGAGCCGGGCGAGCTGACCACGATGGTCAGTCAACTCTTCCTGGGCATTCGCCTGGAGTGCGCCAAGTGCCATCATCATCCGTTCGAGGTTTACGGACAGGACGACTTCTACAGCTTCGCCGCCTATTTCGCTCGCATCGGCCGCAAGGGGACCGGCATCAGCGCCCCGATCTCGGGCAGCGAGGAGGTCATCTTCACGGCGGCGACGGGCCAGGTGAAGCATCCCGGCAACGGTAAGGTGATGAACGCCAGGCCCATGTTTGCGCTGCCCACCAGGGAGACGATCAATGCCGACGACGATCCGCGCCGGCAGCTCGCGGCCTGGATCACGGCGGAGCACAATCCGTTTTTCGCAAAGGTTGCCGTCAATCGCATCTGGGCCGACGTCATAGGGCGCGGCCTGGTCGACCCGATCGACGACATGCGTGCGACGAATCCGCCGTCGAACGGGCCACTGCTGGACGCTCTCGCCGATCACTTCCGCAAGGTCGGCTACGATCAGAAGAAGCTGCTGCGAACGATTTTGACGAGCCACGTTTACGGCCTGTCGTCGCTGCCCAACAAGGACAACGTCGGCGACCTGCGCAACTTCTCCCGCCACTATCGGCAACGGCTGCGCGGCGAGGTGCTGCTGGACGCGATGACGGACGTCACGGGGGTGCCGGAGGTGTTCGCTGCCGCGCCGCCGCGGACGCGCGCCATTGAGCTGTGGACGGTGCGGACGCAATCGGTGTTTCTCGACAGCTTCGGACGTCCCGATCCGAACCAGGACCCGCCGTGCGAGCGGACCAGCGACACGTCGGTGGTGCAGGCGCTGCACCTGATGAACTCGCCGAAGCTGCACGCGAAGGTGACGAGCGATGAGGGCCAGGCCGCCGGGCTGGCGTCGAGCAAGAAGTCGCCGGGGCAAATCGTCGAGGAGCTGTACCTGCGCGTGTACTGCCGCCCGCCGAGCGACGGCGAGCGGCAGAATGCGTTGCAGCGGTTCGACGGCGTGCCGCGCCGGCGAGCGGTCGAGGATTTGCTGTGGGCGCTGCTGAACACGCCGGAGTTTGTTTTCAAGGATTGACGACCACACACACGATATAATGACAGTGATTCAATATGCGCTTCCTTCAAGGTTGAGCCATGTGGACCTTCTCGAAACCCGAAATCCTATCCCGCCTGCCCCGGCACGGCGCCAACGGAGCTTTGCACCGTGGTGTTGCCACAGCCCAGTCGATAGATCACAGCGGCGATGATTGGGACAAACGAATCGAGGAGGTTTCGGCCTTCCGAGAGTGCCAGCATGACTGGGACGGACAGGGTGCTGAAGCTGCAAGCGCAGAGTTGCTCCAGAGTGCAGTCCATTTGGCGAACATGCTTCGCACCTCAAGGGTCGATCCGCCGGCTTGTGTTGTCCTTGGGGTCAACGGGACCGTCATCTTCGAATGGCAGTGGGAAGACGGCGCCTACCTGGAGATCGAGGTGACCGAACCTCATCATGCCGAGGCTTGCCTAATTGCTCCCGGCCAGGCGGCTGAACATTGGATTCTACAGTAAACGGGTGAGTCATGCGGCAAGAAGACGAACCCGTTTTGCCGGAGGAATCGGTGCTGCGCTTGATATGGCGCGATTTTTTCAAGCCGGATCTTGATTTGGCAGTTCAGCCCGCCGCCTTTGAACCTCGAAAGAATGAAGTGGATGGGATTTCGGTGTTCCGCCTTGAGTGCGTGGACAATCCGCGCGATGTGTTGGCGGTCATAGCCGATGAAAAGCGAGATAAATACGCGATAGCCGTTCTGCCGGTTACCGCAATTATCGCACTCGGCCTGACGGTTCAGCCTTCGAAGATTGCAAAGGTATCTGGCCATGCGATCCTGCCGGAGCTTAACGCGGTCAGGTGCAAGGCGGACAGGGCACGGTGCAAGGCGTTTCAAAAGAGCCTGGCGGAAATTGCGAGCCTGTCGATTGTGCATCGGCCCGTGAGTTAGAGATGCCGCCGGACACCGTGGTGCAGGCGGCTCGCCTGCACTGCAGTTGTGACAATAAACAGCCGTGCAGGCGAGCCGCCCGCACCACGGTGGCACCGGCCGATTGAGCAGAATTGAATAACATAATAATCGGGAATCACGTATAGGGGGGACCTCGCATGACCGTTCAGAAAACCCGCTTCAGCGCCACGCGCCGCGATTGCCTCAAGCTAGGCCTGAGCGCCCTGTGCGGCGCCGGGTTCGTCGATCTGCTGCGGCTGAAGGCGCACGCATCCGGCGCATCCGACGCGGTCGCACGCAGCGTCATCCTCATCTGGATGGACGGCGGGCCGACGCACTACGAAACCTTCGATCCCAAGCCGAATGCGCCGGCCGAGATTCGCGGGCAGTTTCAGCCGATCGCGACGCGCACTCCCGGCGTCCACTTCTCGCAGCACATGCAGAAGCTGGCGGGCATCTCGGACAAGCTCGCCATCGTCCGCTCCATCCGCCACGATCAGGGGAACCACGGGGCCGGCAACCATTACATGATGACCGGCGCGCCGCCGCGCATCCCGGTCGGCTGCGGCGCGTTCGTCAGCTTTCATCCGAGCCTCGGGTCCGTAACGGCGCATGAGCGCGGCGCCCCGCATGGCCTGCCGGCGTATTTCTCGATGCCGAGCATGTCGCGTTCCGGCGGGCCGAACTTCCTCGGCGCCCGCTATGCTCCGTTCGTCGTGGATGACAATCCGAACAATCCGGACTTCCGCGTGCGCGATGTGGCCTTGCCGAGCGGACTGTCCGAAGCGCGTTTCGATTCGCGCCGCGAGATTCGCAGCGAAGTCGATCGCATGCAGCGCATTCTCGATCAGCAGGCGGGCGACCCGGTCAACGCGCTCGACGAGCATTACACGCAGGCCGCGGACCTGATGCGTTCGCGCGAGGCGCAGGCCGCGTTCGATATCGGCCGGGAGTCGGAGCGCGTGCGGAGCGCGTATGGCCGCAATCCGTTCGGACAGCGAGCACTATTGGCTCGGCGTCTGGTCGAAGCGGGCGTGCCGTTCATCACGCTGTACGACGGGGGCTGGGACCATCACGTCGGCGTGTTCGCCGCCTGCCAGCAACGGCTGCCGAGCTGGGACAACGCGGTGGCCACGCTGATCGAGGACCTCGACCAGCGCGGCCTGCTGGCCAGCACGCTGGTCCTCGCGCTGGGCGAGTTTGGCCGCACGCCCACGATCAACCGCGACGCCGGCCGCGACCACTGGTCGAACTCGATGTCGGTGCTGTTCGCCGGCGCCGGCACGCCCGGCAATCAGGCCGTCGGCGCCACCGATGTGCGCGGCTACGCTCCCGTCGGCCGAACCCACAGCCCCGAAAACTTCGCGTCCACCATCTATCTCAAGCTCGGCATCGACCCGGCCAAGATCCTCTACACGCCGCAAGGCCGGCCGACGCACCTGGTCAGCAACGCCCAGCCGATTGCCGAGCTGATGTGAGACGATTCCGTCATGATCCCCGGCATCGATCCCAAGGTGGATTACGCCTTCAAGAAGGTCTTCGGCAGCGAGGCCAATGTGGCATTGTTGCGCAGCCTGCTCGAGGCCGTGCTGAACCCGCCGCCCGATCAAGCCATTGATGCACTGGAGATCTGCAATCCGTTCAACGACAAGGAAAACCTCGACGACAAGCTGTCCATCCTCGACATCAGGGTTCGCGACCGGCGCGGCCAGCAGTATAATGTCGAAATGCAGATGGCCGGCTCACGCGTTTACCCGCAGCGCGTGTTGTACTACTGGTCGCTCCTGCACAGCCAGCAACTACGTGAGGGCGACGACTACAAGAAGCTGCAGGCGACGATCTCGATCAGCTTTCTCGACGGCGTGCTGTTCGCACAGGTCCCGGATTACCATCAGGAATTTCGGCTCAGGGGAACGCAGCATCCGCAGATCGAGTTCAGCCCACATCTGGCGATTCATCTGGTTGAGTTGCCAAAGTTTCGCCTGAGCGCGGACGAACTGACCAATACGCTGGAGCAGTGGACCTACTTCCTGAATCACGGCAGCGAGCTGGACGCGGACAACCTGCCCGCGTCCTTGCGAGAAGGTCCCGTCCGTCAGGCGATGGAGGTTTTGACCATGATGACGAAAAGCGACCTGGAACGTGAACGATACCAGGCAAGAGTGAAGGCCGAGCGCGATCAACGTGCGATCCTGCTTGAAGCCGAGGAAGCTCGCGCCGAAATCGCGGCAGCTCGCACCCAAATCGCGGCAGCTCGCACCCAAATCGCGGCAGCTCGCGCCGAAGCTACGGGCGCTCGCGCCGAAGGACTCGCCGAAGGACGCACCGAAGGACGGAACGAAGGCGTGGCCAAAGGTGAAACTATCGGTCGAATCCACGTCTGCCAGCGATTGCTGAAATCGCCGTTGAGCCCCACCGACGAACTGCTTGCTCAGTCCACCGAGAATCTGGAGCAGATTGCGGCGGCGCTGGAACAGAAGCTCGGGTTGGTGCCGTGATGCCGAACTTCCCAGTTCTTGCATACTGGACGGTGCTCTCGGTGGCATTGCTCGCGTCGGCCCCAGTCGTAACTTCTGCCGCTCCACCCAAGCTCGATTACCTCTTCCCTGCCGGTGCTCAGCGCGGCACGACAGTCGAAATCACGGCCGCCGGGACGTTCGATCGCTGGCCGGTGAAGGTGCATGTCGAGGGCGACGGGGTCGACGTCAAGCCCGGCAAGGCCAGCGGGAAGCTCGCGATCACCGTCGCCAAGGATGCGCCCCCCGGCGTCTGCTGGATTCGGCTCCACGATGTCGACGGCGCCAGCGTGGCCCGGCCGTTCTTCGTGGGCATGCTGCCCGAGGTCCTGGAGCAAGAGCCGAATGACGATCCGAAGAAGCCACAGGTGCTCGACCAATCGAGTGTGGTCGTCAATGGCCGGCTGGCAAAGCCGGGCGATGTGGACACCTTTGCCGTCAAGCTGACAAAGGGGCAAACGCTGGTCGCGTCGGTCGAAGCGAACCGTACTCTGCGCTCGCCCATGGACGGCGTCCTGCAAATCCTCTCCACCGACGGTTTCGTCCTGGACCAGAACGACGACTATCACGGCCTCGACCCGCAGATTGCGTTCACGGCGGCCAAGGACGGCACATACCTTGTGCGTCTCTTCGCCTTCCCCGCCATGGCGGACGCCACCGTTCGTTTTGCCGGCAAGGAGAATTTCGTCTACCGCTTGACGCTGACGACCGGCCCGTATGTCGAATACGCTTATCCGCTGTCGGTGGCGAAGTCGGGGCCGTGCGACGTCGAGCTGATCGGCTGGAACCTCACCGACGACCTGCGGCGTTTTCGGGTGACGCCGCGCGATGGCGGCAAATCGCTCACGCTCTTCGACCCGCGCATCGCCAATCCCTTTTTGGTGCAGGTCGAGCCGCACGCATGCCTCGTCAAGAGCAAGGACCGCCCGCAGAAGATCGAGATGCCGGTCACGGTCACCGGCAGGCTCGACAAGCCCGGCGATGCCGACGAATACCAGGTCACCGCCAAGAAAGGTGCGAAGCTGTCGTTTCGCGTCAACGCCCGCACGCTCGGCTCGCCGCTCGATCCGGTCCTGCGCCTGAGCGATGGCGCCGGCAAGACGCTGCTGCAAACGAAGGCGGCCGCCATCGGCGCCGATGCGTCCCTCGACTACACCGCGCCCCAGGACGGAATCTATCGCCTCGAAGTAAGCGATCTGCACCGGGACGGCGGCTTTCGCTATGTGTACCGCCTGCACGCCGGGCCGATTCCGCCCGACTTCGAACTCAAGGTTGCCGGCGATGCCTTCGTGCTCATGCCGAACAAGCCGCTGGAGATTCCCGTCGCGGTCACCCGCGTCGGCGGCTTCAATCAGGACGTAACTTTGAGCGTGGAAGGAGCGCCCAAACATATCACCGTCACCGCGACGGCCAAGACGATCACGCTGCGTCTGGAAAAGGGGCCGCCGTTCGCGGGGCCCATTCGCATCGTCGGCACATCGAAGGACGGCGCCCGGCGGACGGCTCACGCCACGGTCACGGAAGTGGCGCGAACCACCGATTCCTTGTGGTTGACGGTGTCGGCAAAGTGATGAAGTCGCCGCCACCCTGCGTGGTTCTGAGTCACCCGCCTGCCGTTTCGTCCGAGGCTTCGATCAGGGCCATCGCCTTCAGAAACGCGGCCGGATCCAGTATCGTCAGGCCCGGATAACGCTTGCGGAAATCCTTGTCGTTCATCAGGTCGAGCAAGTCCTTGTCGCGGCTGACCAAATACATTGCTCCTACGGCAAGCGCAAGGTTGATGTAAGACTCGTCCTTGGGGTCCCGGGGCAGGGCGAAAACACACGGGGCATCGTCGACCACGATCGCCTTTTTTTCGACATTCACCAGAAATTCGTCCACCGATTCGGAGGTCAGAAGTGGAAATCGCTTTCGAATCTTGGGACGCGCCAGCACGTCGCGCACCTCTGCCATGATGCGCGAACTAACGAAGAGAGTGGTCTTTCCCTCATCGACCAAACGAAAACAGGCGCGGGCGGGGCCTCCCATTCGGCCGACCGCCTGCAGGTAGACCATGCAGTCGAATACGGCTCGCAGGGTCATGGTTTCTTTCCGTGCTTTTCGCGCCAGACCTCCTCCCGGGCTTCCTCAAAGAGCCGATCGAGCTCGTCGTCGCCGATTCCGGTCGCTGCGATAGCTTCGGCAATCGGGGCGCAAACCTCATCGAACGAACGCTGTTTGGCCAGCTTCTCGTTGACTGCTTGCAGCACGAATGCATCCACGTCCTGGCCGTTCTTGGCGGCCTGCTGGCGCACGGTCTTTTCAACGTCTGGCGGAAACGTAATGGTTACTGTCATCCGAGTTCTCACTTTCAACACGGCTCCTCTGGCTGCTAATGATTGTACACGAAGCTCCGCGTGTTCAGCAGCGCCCACAGCACGTCCTCGACGGCCTCCTGGCGATTGCCTTCCGCCTCCGTGAAGACGCGCAGCATCAGCGTGCGCTCGGCTTCGCTCGGGAACCTTGACAGCGTGCTCAGGTACAATTCGTCGACGATCTCGCGCGGCGTCAGCTTGGACTGCGCCAGCCGACGCGCGGCCCCGGTGCGCGCGCGGATCTTGGCCATGATCTCTTCGCTGTTCATCAGGTGCAGGGCCTGGGCGATGCTCGGCTCGTTGGAGCGCTCGCATTCGCAGACGGTGGCGCGGACGGGACGGCCGAAGATGCGGAAAAAGTAGCTCGGCATGCGGTTGTCCCAGATTTGAATCGCGCGATAGCCTTCGGGCCAGCCGTTGAATTTTTCGGAGACGCCGGTCGCCTGGCTGATGGCGTCGAGCAGCACCTCGGCGGGGATGGCACGCGGCTGAGCGTGCGAGAAGTTCTGCTCGTCGGGGGTGAACTTTTTCTCGCCCTTGCCCCCGCCAATCGCTGCGCTCATGGTGGGGCTTGCGAGTTGATACAAACGAGAGTTGAGCAGCGTGCGCGTGAATGCCTTCACGTCGTACTTCTTGTCGCGCAGATGTTTCGCCAGTTCTTCGAGGAGCGGCTCATTGGTCGCGGGGTTCGTCGCGCGCAGGTCGTCGAGCGGTTCGACCAAACCTCGGCCGAAGTAGTGCGACCAGAGCCGATTGGCGATGGCGCGGCTGAACGTCGGGTTGTCGGGGGCCGTCATCCAGCGCGCCAGCACGATGCGGCGGTCGGGGATGGTCGCGAGATCGACGGGGGCCGCTCCGAGCGCCTTGACCGGCACGAGCTTCTTGGTGCGCGGATGTACCAGCTCACGGCCCTTCATGGCGAAGACGATCTCGCTGCCGCCCGGCGGCGACTTGTGGCCGATGCCGGTGAAGAAACCGGCGAGCGCGTAATAGTCCTCCTGGCCCCACTTGTCGGACGGGTGATGATGGCACTGAGCGCACTGGATGCGAATGCCGAGGAAGAGCTGGCTGAACGATCGGCTCAAATCTTCCGGCGTGACGATCGACTTGTATATCGCGGCGGGTCCTTCATCGGCAATGGCGCCGCGGCCGGTGACGATGCTGCGGGCGAACTCATCGTAGGGCCGATTTTCCGCGAACTGCTTGCGCAGCCAGCGCGTCACGGCGACAGCGCCTGCCGGGCTGACCGCGTCGCGATCGACGCGCAGCACATCGGACCACTTCATCGCCCAGAAGTCGGCGTACTCGGGCCGAACGAGCAGCTTGTCGATCAGCAGCGCTCGCTTGTTCGGAGTCTTGTCATTCAGGAATGCGCGAGCCTCCGCCGCCGTCGGCAGCGTGCCGATCGTGTCGAGATGGACGCGACGCAGAAATGTGGCGTCATCGCAGAGGTCGGCCGGCGGAATGCCGAGCCGCGTCAGGTTGTCCCAGGCATGACGGTCGATGAAGTTCGCTTCCGGCGGCCGCACGAACGACGCTCCGGGGCGCGGCAGCGTCACGCGGCAGGATGTCACATGGCCGAGATAGCGCACGAGGATCGCCGCCTGGCCGGGAATGTCGCTGGTCCGCACCGTGCCGCGCGGATCGACCTTCGCGACCGTCGGGGCGTTCGATTCATACTGCGCGTCGAGCGTGACGCAGCGTTTCTTGCCGGCGGCGTCGATGGCGGTGACGCGCAGTTGCTGGAGCGACTCAAACGTCATGATCTGCTCGCGCGGCTCGACCTCGATCGACTTGATCTCCAGTTCGCCGGTCGTCGGTCCGGGAGCGCCCTCGGCAATCCAGCGACGCAGCCGTTGATAGTGCAGGCTCTCGGTCGTGAAGCGCCGGCCGCCGCCGTGCGCGACCTGGCCGGTCGCCTTCAGCAGCATGACGCTGTGATCGGGCGACACGGGGAAGATGCGCCGGCCACGCGTTTCTTTTGCCAGCGATTCGAAGTCGGCGTCGGGATCGAAGCCGAAGATGCTGAGCTTGAACCCGTTCTTGCCCTCGGCCTTGCCGTGGCAGCTGCCCATGTTGCAGCCGGCCCGGCTCAGGATCGGCATCACCTGCGACGTGAACGACACCGGCGCCGGCGTCTTCAGGCCGGTGACTTCGACGGGGATGCGCGTCTCGTCCTTGCCGATGCGAACGACGAGAAACGTTTTGCCTTCTGCTTTCGGCGTGATCAACCCGGTCGAATCGACGATGGCGATCTTTACATCAAGAACCTCGTAACTTACGGCGCGGGTGAGGTCGCCGGGTGACTTCGTTGAGCGCACAAGGACTTGCTGCGTCGCCTCGGGGTTGTCCAATGAAACAGCAGGCGGACTGACCTGCAGTTGTGCGCGAGCGCTGGCGGCCAGAGCGAGGGTCAATCCGATTGCGAGTATCGCGTGGCGCATGTAGCCCCCGGTGGTGGATCGCGTTCCCTTGAGCATTGGATTGTAGCAAGCCGTCGCAAGCGGCACAAGCATTCCCGTGGTGCGGGCGGCTCGCCTGCACGAAAGCAGCTCCGTGCAGGCGAGCCGCCTGCACCACGGGTGAGATTACTTCTTGCCGATGCAGTAAAGATGCGCATCGTTGCGGAACAGCAGTTGCCCATCGCTGACCGCAATCGACGCGTTCGATCGGCTCTTGTCGTCGTCGAAGGTGTTGACGGCGAGCAGCTTGAACTTCGGGCCGGCGGCGACGACGTAGGTCCCCTTGAATTGCGAGACGAGATAGAGCTTGCCGTCGGCAGCGATCGGCGAGGCCCACAGGAAGCCGGTGTCGGGCTTGAGCCGTTCGGTGTAGGCGAACTCGCCGGTCTTGATGTCCTGGCAGTTCAGCGTGCCGCCGTTGCCGCTGATGAAGTACAGGTAGCCTTCGTGAAGGACGGGCGAGGAAGCGTTGGAGCCTTTCGTGGCTTTCCAGAGCTGATGCGTCTTGGTGACATCGCCCGATCCGCCGGTTTTGAGGGCGGTCGTCAGGCTGCCGCCGCCGGTGACGTAGGCGACGCCGTCCTGGGCAACGACGCTCGGAATCACGTAGCTCTTGACGCCGTCGGCCTTCCAGCGCTCCTTGCCGGTGGTGGGATCGAGTCCGAGCACCTTGTTATTGACGCTGATGACGAGTTCGTCGTCCTTGGCCTGGTTCAACGTGATGATGGGCGTGTTCCAGGCGGAGCTCATGCCGGGGGTGCGCCAGACTTCCTTGCCGCTGGTCTTGTCGAGCGCGACCAGGGCGCCCGACTCGATGCTGGCGTTGACGATCAGAAGATTCTTGTAGAGGATGGGGGATGCGCCGGAACCCCAGCCGTTGATGCCTTTGCCGACGGAGCTGTTCCAGACCTCGTTGCCGTCGAGGTCGAGGCAGTAGACACCCGACTTGCCGAAGAAGACGTACAGGTGCTTGCCGTCGGTGATCGGCGTGCTGGCGGCATAGCCGTGATAATCGGATTCATGGCGATTGTAGACATGCTCCGGAAGCTGCGGCTTGAATTCCTTGGCCCAGACGGTCTTGCCGTCGGCGCGATCGAGGCAGAGGACGTGTCGGCGCAGGTCTTCTTGTTTGCCTGGTTCCTTGCTGTCGAGGCCGTAGCCGGTATAGGCGGTGATGTAGATGCGCTTGCCGAGCGTGATGGGGCTGGAGGCGCCGGGGCCGGGGAGCTTGGCCTTCCAGACAATGTTCTTGGTGGACGACCATTCGGCCGGCAGCCCGGTATCCTTGCTGACCCCCTGGCCATCGGGCCCGCGGAAGCGCGTCCAGTCGGCGGCGGTGGCGGTAACGGTGAGGATGAGCAGCAGAATAGCGAAACGGTACATGGCGGGAACCTCGGTACAAAGGTGAGATCAGGCAGCGAGGTAATTGTATTCGTTTAGCGCCCGCAGTGAAGCGCCAAGCGGCCTGGCGCTTCTCTGCGGGCGCTAAACGAAGACCGGCTATTGCTGCAACCACACATACACCGCCGGCGGACCTCCCGCGCCGACGCCGGTGTTGGTGTAGCCGAAGACCGCGAGGTCCGCCTTGCCGTCGCCGTTGAAGTCGCCGACGAAGACGCCGTGCTCGTAGTGGACGCGATACTCGAGGTTGCTGCGCGGCACGCGTTCCTTGCTCAGGCCGTCCTTGCCGCCGAGGAAGACGAGCACCTCGTCGGATTGGCCGTGCGCGACGATGAGGTCGTCGATGCCATCGCCGTTCCAGTCAGCGACGACCGGCGTGTCGCGCACCAGCGGGTGTTTCTGGCCCTTCTTCGTTTCCGCGAGCAGGTCGCCTAGTGAGAGGACGGCGTCGGCCTTGTCGCCGAACTCCAGCTTGTTCATGTCACGGCCATAGAAGACGCGGGCCGACGATTGCTTCTCCATGCCGTAGCTGAGAAACGCGGCGTCCTTCTTGCCGTCGCCGTTGAAATCGCCGACGGCGAGGAACTGCCAGTCCTTCTCGCGCGGCAATTGCAGCGTCGGCGTCTTCGGGAACTTTTTATCCTTGTCCTTGCGATAGAGCTGGCCGTAGGACGTGAGCAGGTCATTGCCGACTTGGCGGACATCGACATAGGGTCCATCGATGTCGGGCAGGTACTTGCGCGTGTCGAGTTTGTCTTCAAATCGGCCCGGTTCAACAACAAAGGCGCCGCCGAAGCGGCGCGAGACGATGCCGGTGGGTTTGAGCTTCCACTCTTCCTCGATCAATCGAAGGTGATTGCCATCGGAAAGGTCAAACGGAAATACTTGGTAGTTCATGTCCTTTGGCACTCGATAATCTCGACCAAGGAACGCGGCTGTCTTGCCGGCGACCAGGATGATGTCCCCCACCACACGAACCTTGTGCGGCTGAGCGACGCTTGGAACCTTGATCTCCTTGTTGGGCTGGTCGTCGAACTTGCCGCCCTTGTTCAAGAATATCTTGACCACGGAACCGTCGCCATCCGGGCACACGATTACCACATCCGGCTTGCCATCTTCATTCACATCACCGAACGCCGCGCTGGTCGCCCCGTGGCCCCAGCCGACGACGACGACGTTTTTCTGCGTGATGCGAAAACGCGGATCGGGCTTTTCCGGCCTGATGAAGCCCCAGCCGACCGCCTGGCCGACGTCGATGCCGGCGTGGAAGTAATTTTCCGGCCCTTCGACCGCGCCGTGGCCGGGCAAGACGTAATCGACCTTCAGATCCTTCAGCTTGCGCAGGCTGCTTAGGATGTCGGTCGCGCTGAAGTTGACGCTGCCGGCATAGCCGAGGACGCCGCGCGGCATGATGAGATCGCCGAACGCGACAAAAGAAACCGGTCGCTTACGCTCGCGGCTCTGAATCTCGAAGTACCAGGCCATGGAGCCGGCGGTGTGGCCGGGGATGCGGATGGCGCGGACCTTCAGGCCGGCGAGATCGAGTTCGGTGTCCTTCTTGATGACGATGTCGGTCGGCACCGGCGGATGCAGGCCGTAGCCGGTGTTGAGCGGAATGTGATGCTGCAACGTGTACGCCATCTCCTCGCTGCAAACGAACTTGGCGCCGGTGACGACGCGCCAGAGGTAGGCGCCGGGAGCGTGATCGCCGTGCTCGTGCGTGGCGAGGACGTACTTGACCTTGCGCGGATCGAGCCCGACCGCTTCCATTGCCGCCCATTCGCGCTCGAACGATAGGCCCGCGTGTCCTTCGATGAGGATGAGGCCGTCGGGCGCCTCGATGACGCGCTGCCCGCCGAGATCGCTCTCGACCCGGCCGCCGGGAATCTGCCAGACGCCGGGCACGATCGGCGTGGCGCGAGCGTTGGCGACCCAGGGTTTGGGCGACTTGGGGACAAGCTTGTTGAGGTCGACGGTCCATTCTGGGTTTTCGAAATTCAGGTCGGTAACGTTGTAAGAACGGATTCTTCCATCGAAATGGGCGTCATAGATTTTCTTGCCGGATTCACAAAAAAAGACCCATTCGTTGTACAGTTGCCCGGCGATAGTTGATACTTTCCCATTCGGAATGCGAATGAAATATGTCTTGCTGACATGCTCTTTATCAGTCGGCAGGACACTACGTCCTGCAAGACCGCGGCAATTCCACACGTGTGGAGTCAGTCTAAGCCGCTTGCCTTCCGCCCCGATATGGAGGTCCCCCCACAAAGCGTCGGCGAGCACCACTGGTGTGAACCCATGTATGATTTTCCCAGTTCCATCATACGCGGTAATCGTTGGCTTCGTCGGCAGGAAGCGCTGCCCCTGGTTGTCGTCCCGCATCGTCGCGGACGAGCGCACCCAGCGCTGCCAACCCTGATAGTCGGCGGCGGCGATCAACCGTTTGCCGCCGCTCGAATGAATCGCCACCGACAGCGGCGCCCACACCGGCTCGCCGCGCTGCGGCAACTCCTTGCGCGTCCCGTCGGGCAATGTCGGCGTGCCATACTTTCCCTTTTCGGGCATCAGCGCCTTCAAGACATCCTTGTTGACAGGCCGGCTCCATACCGGCTTCTTTTGATCGGGGTCGATCAGGAAAAGATTCTCCGCTCCCTTTCGATCGCTGCTCGTGGCGCCGACGACTGCCCAGCCGGCGTCATCGACGGCGATCGACACCGTGGCATCGGGATCGTTCACCGGCAGCCGAATCGTCGCGACGTCCTTGTCCTTGCGATGGATGACGACCTGATTGCCGGCCAGGATGGCCGTCGCGTTCTTCGCCCGCGCCAGCAGCAGCGTCGGATGATTGGAATGATCGCCGTAGTGAAAGAACCACACGCCCTCTTGCTTGACCTTTTCCGCGATCACTTCGTTGCCTTGACAATGAAAGACCTCCGGCCGATCGCCCGCTCGCCCCGCGGGCATGGTGCAGACGGCGAGGACATCATGGCTGGCGGGCAGAAAGGCGACCTGGTTGATGCCGCGCTGGCCGACCTTGTAGGTCTTGACGATCTTGCCGTCGGCGTTGAGCACGATGACGTTCGGATCACCCGGCGCGGCGAAGGTGCCGACGGCGATCGCCTTGCCGTCGTCGCTGACGTCGAGGCTGGTGATGCCCATGCGCGGCAACGGCCCGACGCCGCGGGCGTCCCAGGATGGAACCTTCGTCGCGGGTTGTCCGAAGGCGGACGACGTGACCATCAACGCGATGAGCAGGACGGATCGTTTCATGGAAGCGGCTCCACAAAAAAAGAGAGAGCAGGAATGATCCCGTTTAGCGCCCGCAGGATCCTGCGGGCGCTAAACGGGATCATTCCTACTCTCCCTCTTACGTTGCCGGCCGTCCGCCGGCCACGTTAATCCTTGCCTGGGAACACCTTGAAATCGAGTCCGCCGCGGCCGCCCCAGGCCACCGCCCGCAGCATTTCCTCGTGCTCGGAAACGTCGGCGACATCACCGACCTTCGCCTGGACGAGCACGAGGTCGTCGTTCATCTCGGCTTTCGTGAACACATGGCGGAACTTGGTGATGTATTGCTCCGCCTGCACGTGGCCTTGCAGGATCGGCAGCGTCTTGAGGTCGTCCGTCTTCGCTTCGCGCACCAGGTAGCCGCGCGGCTGATCACGTTGCGCCTTGGCGAGCCGGCTCTGGATGATCTTCTGGATCGCGGTCGCACGCTGCGGGTTGCGCATGTCGGCAGCGGTGAACCCGTCGTCCGGATCGGGAACCTTCTCGCTGTACGGCCGCGTGCCGGCGAGGATCTTGATGTCCTCGGCCGTGACGCGCTTGGCCCATTCCAGGGTCGTGGCGTGCCGGCCCTTCTTGTTGGGTGCGATCGCCTGACCGGGCTGGATGTTGAACCCCAGCTGCCGGGCCTGTTGCATCAGCGCCGGCGCCTGATTCTGGATCTTCATGCGCCATTCGCGATTGGTTTTCGTCAGCTCGTCCGGGCCGAGGTTAGCCAGGGTATTTTCGAGCGTCGTGACCCATTGATACTGGTAGGTCATGTCGCCGGGCATATCGACCTTGAACGGGGCCTGCACATAGAAGACGGCGTCCGTCGTGTCCTTCACCGATACCTGCGTGATGCGCGTCGGGTAGACGAGCTTATCGGTGCTGAAGGTGAAGCGCGTCGGCGTGACGTCGCCGGTGAAGGTGCCGTCCTTGTTGCGTTTCATCTCCAGCGTATCGATCTTCATGACGGTGAAGAAGTATTTCTTCTACACGTAATAGTTGAGCGTCGCCTCGTCGCCGGAGTAGCTGTATTTGTTGGCCTTGAGCCACTCATAGAGGTCGTCGGATCGGACGGCGGAGATGATCTTGTAGCAGAGGTTGCCGATCTGCCCGATTTCGACGACTTCGACCGTGGTCTTGGGCGCTTCAATGCGTGCGCCGCCGCCCGGGCCGCCCTTGTCGGCCGCCTTGGCGTTGAAGCCCTGCAGCATCATCAAGCGATCGTCGAACTGCGGGGCCAGCTTCGATTCGGCAAAGGCCCGCCGTTTCGGCGTCGTGAACAGGCCCAACGCCTTGAAGAAGTCGCGCGGCATCTCGCTCAACTTCGGCTGCGTCGGCGTCGGGATCACCATGCCGAAGTCGGCCGCGTTGCCTTCGAAGCGCGGCTGAACCGTGACGGTCTCGATCTTCTTGTCGGGGTCCCAGGTGATGAACGCGATCTGCGAGGGCTGCAGCATTTCCGACGGGTTCTTCAGATCGATGATGACCGGCCGAAAATAGCCG
>JACQFG010000203.1 GCA_016200155.1 Planctomycetota bacterium
ATCGCCTGGCGTTCGGCCGGCCGGCGGTCGCCACCGAGATGATCCGGGCGCGGCAATACTTGAACGAGTACGAAAAGGATGCGTTCAAGGAAGGCGTGAAGGACGCCCGCATGGCCGCGTGGGCGAGCTACTGTCAGGCGCTCCTGGCGTCGGCGGAGTTCCGGTACGTGAGGTAGGGTTAAATGAAGAAAAATGACTATCCGCCGGGATGGGATGCAGCGCGCGTGCAGCGCGTGATTGACCATTACGAAAACATGACAGACGAAGAAATAATCGCCGAAGATGAGGCGGCACACAAGGCCGGCAAAAATCACTTGCCCGTCCCTGGCGCCACGAATGTAAACGGCAAGGTCCGCCACCGTCCAAAGAAAGCGAAATCAGCCGCCAAGGAGCGCAAGGATCCGCGCCGCGTTACAAAGGCAAAAGCAAAAGGCTGACCGGACGCGATTTGAGCAACGCGTTGCATTTTGGCTATTTTTGAGGCGGCGGGCCTTCATTATCCCAGCCGGTCCAACGTGGAACGTAGCGTGGCCCGAAAAGACGGCGATGCCAGGTTGGCTGATCGGGATCGGGCTCTCCCAGGCCGCGGGCGACGGGGTTTACCGGCAGCCAGCGTGTGCCGAAGATGCAGCGTTGCAATTTTGGTTGCTCCGGATCGGGGAACTCGGGTGCCGGGCTGCGCGGGTGCATCGATTTGCCGTCCGCCGAGATAAGTGGGCCGTCGTCGAAGCGCGGGTCGGTGTATTTTTCCAGGCAGCCGCAACCGGCAAGCGGAATGAGTGCGACCAAAATGATGAACACGGCGATTTTTCGCATTACTTCAAACCTCTGTGAAGATGGGCCGATATAACATACTGCGGTAATCTGTCAACAGGACTAACGCCATGCAACCGTCCCCCTTCAATCTCCCGCTCACGCGCCGCCAGGCACTCAAGACCGCCGGGGCCGGCTTCGGCTACCTCGCTCTCGCCGGGCTGCTCGGCGCGCAACAGCGGCGAGCCGGGAGCGCAAGCGACCGGAGTAATCCCCTCGCGCCGCGGCGGCCGCACTTCCCGGCCAAGGCGAAGCGCATCATCTTCTGCTTCATGGAAGGCGCCATGTCGCAGATGGATACCTTCGAGTACAAGCCGCACCTGCAGCGCAACGATCAACGCATCGCGCCGGGCGGGGCCGTCCTCACCGCGTCGAAGTTCCGCTTCGCCCAGCACGGACAGACCGGCACGTGGGTCTCGAACTTGATGCCGAACCTGGCCCGGCACGTCGACAAGTTCTGCTTCATCCACGGCCTGCCTGGCCCGGCACGTCGACAAGTTCTGCTTCATCCACGGCCTGCACACTGATACGCCGGCGCATCCGCAGGCCGTCATCCAGCTCCACACCGGCACGGCCCTCGCGCAGGTCGCCCGGCCGTCGATGGGCGCCTGGCTGCTCTACGGCCTGGGCACCGAGAACCAGGACCTGCCCGGCTACATCACCATCAACCCCTCGCCCAACTTCGGCGGCGCCATCAACTACGGCACTGCCTTCCTCCCCGCCCACTACCAGGGCACCCGTATCAGCGACAACGGCGACATGCCGAACCTGCGGCCCACCACCGCGAGCAGTCTGCAGCGCCGCCAGCTCGATCTGATTCAAGCAATGAACCGCGATCTCGCCGCCGCTCCGGGCGCGCCGGACCAGGTCGATAGCGTTATCCAGTCGTATGAACTGGCCTTCCGCATGCAGGACCGTGTGCCGGCGCTGCTCGACATCACGCGCGAGCCGCAAGCGATGCTCGACATGTACGGCGTCCGCCCCGGCCCGCAAGGCAGCTTCGCCCGGCAATGCTTGATGGCTCGCCGCTTGAGCGAGGCCGGCGTCCGCTTCGTCGAGATCACGCAGTCGGGCTGGGACCATCACAACAACCTGCACCAGGGCTTGATCAACCAGTCCGCCATGGTCGATCGCCCGGTCGCCGCCCTCCTGACCGACCTCGAGCAGCGCGGCTTGCTCGATGACACGCTCGTCCTCTTCGGCAGCGAGTTCGGCCGCATGCCGACGGCGCAGGGCCCCGACGGCCGTGACCACAACATCACCGGCTATCCGATGTGGCTCGCCGGCGCCGGCGTCAAGGCGGGCTTCAACTACGGCGAAACCGACGAGGTCGGCCTGCACGCCATCGACGGCCGCATGCACACGACCGACCTGCACGCCACGCTGCTCGCGCTGATGGGCCTCGATCACGAGCAATTGACGTATCGCTATGCGGGCCGCGACTTCCGTCTCACCGACGTGGCGGGCCGCGTGGTGGATGAGATCTTCGAGTAGACCATTTCCGAATTCGTTTAGCGCCCGCCGGGTCGCTCGCGGTGGCGTCGCGCCACTGACAGCGCGCTGCGGGCGCTAAACGAAGCCCTGCCGTTTTTCCCCTTTCCAAGTTGACGCCGTCGCGTCCAGGGCGGACAATATCCCTTCTTCCCGCCCTTACCTTTTTGCGAAGGAAACTCCCATGATGTCCGCCGTCCGGAATCGCGCTATGCTCGCGCTGGTCATCCTGTGCGCTTTCGCCGCGCCGGGTCGTGGGGACGAGGTCGATTATTTGCCCGATGGTTGCTTTTTCTATTTCTCCGGCGACGTCGCCGCCTTCCGCAAGAGCAAGCTCTACCAGGAAGCAACGAAGCAGATCAAGGAATTCGAACGCGGCTTCAATGACATGCGCGATCGGCTCGGCGTTCCCGTCGACAACATCGCGCGCCTGTCCGTGGGCGTCATGAACACCGATGGGCCCTCCGGCGAAGTCGGTATCCTCACGACCCTCAAGCCGATCAAGGCCGCCGATATTCTTGCCGCCAAGAAGGGGTTTCCATTCCAGAAGGATTACACGCACAAGGAAGTGAAGGTCGGCAAGCACACCTTGTACGAGGAAAACTATCGCTTCGAGTTCGACAAGGACGCGACCCAGCCGGTCAAGGGACAGGCATTCTGCGTGGTCGAGGAGAAGATCGTCCTCTTCGGCCGACTGGAAGGGATCCGCAAGGTTCTGGAGCGCGACAAGAAACCGGTGTTTTCTCCCGGAGTGGCTGCCGGGATCAAGGAAGCCGGCATGAAGGACGCGCTCCTGATCGTATTCGATTTCTCGGGGTTTCCCGAGAAGGAGAAGGACCGCTTCAAGCGCGATCTGGACCGTGCGTTTCCGGGGGCCGAGGCGGTATTCGACAGTTTGCAAACATTGACCGTGCGCGGCAACGCCACGGACGCCGTCAAGGCGACGGCGCGGCTGACGTGCAAGAATAAAACCGCCGAGGCCGACGTCAAGAAAGCAGTGAATGCCGGCATGGACCAGATCAAGGGTTTTCTTGCGGAGAATCCCACCGATCCGCCGGAAGTCAAGAAGGCCAAGACCGAAGTCCGCGCAGCCCTGGCCGCGGTCGCGCTGTCCGCGCAGGACGCCCAGGTGACCGCCGAAGTCTCGATCGACGCGGCGACCGCCGTCCGTACCCTGGAATCGCTCCTGGTCCCGAAGAAGGTCGAGAAGAAATTCAAGGACTTCAAGGACGACAAGAAATAACCGACCCTGCAATCGCCGCTTGCGGCTTGGCGTTCACACGGCGCCACGCGAACGCCAAGCGGCAAAAATGGAGATTTTCATGACTCGCATCCTGGCCGCCTGTGCTCTGCTTGTTTGCTGCGCCGTCGCCGGCGCCGACGATTGGCCCGCCTGGCGCGGTCCGACCGGGCAAGGCTATTGCTTCGAAAAGAACGTGCCCATGAAGTGGAGCGCGACCGAGAACGTCAAGTGGAAGATCAAGCTCGACCACCCCGGCTACTCGACGCCGATCGTCTGGAAGGAAAAAATCTTCGTCACCCTCGCGACGCCCGATGGCAGCGTCCGCAGCCTCTATTGCCTCGACCGCGCTGACGGCAAGCAGCTCTGGAAAAAAGACGTCCCCCACAATGAGAAGGAAATGACCTGGCAGGGAACCTATCCTTACGCCCATGCCTCGCCGACCACCGACGGCGAGCGCGTCGTCGTCAGCTTCGGGTCGGCCGGCATGCATTGCTATGACTTGACGGGCAAGGAACTCTGGAAACGCACCGACCTCGGCAGCTGGCAGCACTCCTTCGGCAACTCGTCCTCTCCCGTTCTCTACGAAGATCTTTGTATCCTCTATTGCGGACCCAACTCCAACAAGGGCCGTAACTACATCATTGCCGTCAACAAGACCACCGGCAAAACCGTCTGGGAAGCTCCCTTCAAATCCGCCGGCATGGCCAAGGCAGGCTTCTTCTGGGGCACTCCCACCATCGTCAAGGTTGAAGGCAAGGACCAGATGCTCGCTTGCGGCGACTACACCTTCAAGGGCTTCGATCCCAAGACCGGCAAGGAACTCTGGCACTGCGACGGCCTCATGGAGTACATCTACACCTCGCCCCTCTACAGCCCCAAGCACAACATCGCCGTCGCCATGTCCGGCTTCAGCAAGTCCGCCCTCGCCGTCAAGCTCGGCGGCTCCGGCGATATCACCAAGGACCGCCTCTGGCATCATCCCCAAAACAACCAGCGCGTCGGCTCCGGCATCATCGTCGGCGACCACGTCTACATCCTCGAGGACAATGGCACTCCCAAATGCCTCGAAATCGAATCGGGCAAGCAAGTCTGGGAAGCCGACAAACGCTCCTTCAGCACGAACTGGGGCTCCATGGTTCACGTCGACGGCAAGCTCTATTGCATGATGCGCAACGGCGACACCGCCATCTTCGCCGCCAGCCCGAAGTATCAGGTGCTCGCCCTCAATCGCCTGAGCAAGGGCGAGTTCACGAACTCCTCGCCCGCGATCTCCAACGGCGAGATCTTCCTGCGAACCAATGCGCATCTGTGGTGCATCAGCGAGAAGAAATGATTCATCGTGTGTACGTTTAGCGTTCGCGTGGCGCCGCGCGGGCGCTAAACGAAGACCGACACGTCACGCCCCGTGATAGTCGATCTCCTTCACCTCCAGCGCGTGCTTCTGGATGAACTCGCGGCGCGGCTCGACCTTCTCGCCCATCAGGGTGCGGAACATCTCGTCGGCCTTCAAGGCGTCCTCGAGCTTGACCTGGAGCATCGTGCGGTGGGCCGGGTCGAGCGTCGTTTCCCACAGCTCCTCGCCGTCCATTTCGCCCAGGCCCTTGAAGCGGGTGATCTTGATGCCGCGCTCGCCGAGCTTGCGGATGTCGGCGACGAGCACGCGCAGGTGCGAGAGGACCTGCTGCTTGCCCTCGTATTCGAGGAAGAAGCGCGGGATCGGCTCGCGGCCGGCGATGCGCGGGGCGGGGAGCAAATCGCCGGGTTTCATGTTGAAGCTGCGCAGCTTTTCGAGCCCGCGATTGACCGCCTTCACCTCGTGCAGCTCCAGGACCGAGAAGATCTCCGCCGGCGTGCCGTTCGCGTTCTTCGTGGTCTCATCGTCGGCGACGACGATCTGACCCCCCTTCTGCAGATGCTCGGTACGGAAGGCTTCCACCTCGGCCTTGCTGAAGAACCAGCGTTCGCTGTTGCCCAGCGTGACGCGATGCGTCGGCAGCTCGCCGGCAGCGTTCTGCTTGCCCAGCAGCGTGGCGACGTTGAGGCCGCGCCGCTCCAGGATCGTCAGCGATTCCTCCAGCTCATCCAGGACGAACATCAACGCTTTGAGCCGATCGGTTTCGAAGACGGCGTCTCCTCCGGTCGCTGACGCTCCCGGCTCGCCTTTGACGAGGAGCTTGGCGCCTTCGATGCCGCGCTCGAGCAGCTCGGTCGCCATCTCCTCGAGCGTCTGCACGTAGCGGGTGCTTTTTTTCTGGGCAACCTTGAAGAGCGGCGGGCGGGCGACCCAGACGTGGCCTTTCTCGATCAACGGCCGCATCTGGCGGTAGAAGAACGTCAAGAGAAGCGTGCGGATGTGCTGGCCGTCGACATCGGCGTCGGTGAGCAGGACGACCTTGCCGTAGCGGAGGCCTTCGAGTTCTTCGGTGTTGCCGATATCGACGCCGATGGCGCTGATGAGGGCACAAAGCTCTTCGTTGCCGAGGACTTTTTCCATGCGCGCTTTTTCGACGTTGAGCACCTTGCCGCGCAGGGGCAGCAGGGCCTGATGATGGCGATCGCGGCCATTGTCGGCCGAGCCCGCAGCCGACGCGCCTTCGACGAGGAAGAGTTCCGACTCGTCGCGGTCGCGCGTCGTGCAGTCCATCAGCTTGCCGGGCAGCCCGCCGCCCGACAGGATGCTCTTGCGGTCCTTCATCGCCTTCTTCGCCTTGGTCGCGGCCTCGCGCGCCTGGGCGGCCACAATCACCTTGTTCATGATCTTCTTGGCGTCCTTCGGGTTCTCCTCCAGGAACTTCATCAGGTACTCATAGACCACGCTCGAAACGATGCCGTCCACCTCCGGGTTGTTCAGGCGATTTTTCGTTTGACCCTGAAACTGCGGCTCCGGCACGGCGACCGAAATGACGGCGGTCAGCCCTTCGCGGTAATCCTCGCCCTGGGGCGTGATGTCCTTGAAGAGATTGCCTTTCTCGCCGTAGGCGGTCAGGGCGCGCGTGATGGCCGTACGGAACCCGGACTGGTGCGTGCCGCCGTCAGGGTTGTGCGCGTTGTTGGTGTAGTAGCGGGCGCGTTCCTCCTCGCCCGTCGTGTATTGAAAGGCGGCCTCGACCTTGACGTCGTCCACCGTCTTGTCGACGTAGAGGACCTTGTGGATCGACTCCTCCGTGCGGTTGAGGTACTCGACGAATTCGGACACGCCCCCCTCGGCATGGAACGTTTCCTCCTTGCCGGACTTCTCGTCGGTCAACTTGATCGCCAGTCCCTTGTTGAGGTAGGCTAGCTCGCGCAGATGGCCTTCGAGAGTGTCGTAGTTGAACGTGGCATCGCGGAACATTTCGGGGTCCGGCTTGAAGGTGATCTTGGTGCCGGTGCGGTTGTTGGGGGCGAGGCCAATCTCGGTGACTTCGGTGACGGCGGGGCCGCGCTCGTATTCCTGCTTGTAGACCTTGCCGTTGCGGCGGACCTCGGCCTCGGTCCATTCGGAGAGGGCGGTGACGGCCTTGGCGCCGATGCCGTGCAGGCCGGCGGAGGTCTTGTAGCTGCGCTTGTCGAACTTGGCGCCGGCGCCGACGGTGGTGAGAACGACTTCGAGCGTCGACTTGCCGACCTGCGGATGAATCTCCACGGGAATGCCGCGGCCATCGTCGGCGACGCTCAGGCTGCCGTCGACATGGATCGTGACATGCACGTTCTTGCAGTAGCCCGCGAGCGCCTCATCGACG
>JACQFG010000204.1 GCA_016200155.1 Planctomycetota bacterium
CGAGAATCCCATCTGCACGAGAAATGCCTCAGGTAATCTTAGGCGATCCCCCCGCCCCCTTGCAACAAAAATTAGCAGGCAATTTTCTCTCGCATTTTGTTTCTGACCGTTTATAATGCACATGAGTCACCCACCTGCGCGCAAGCGCACGCCTTTGTGAAATCCCGCCTTCTCGGTTCACATTTTTGCAGGAGTCTCTCGATGATTCGCAACCGCTTCTCGTGCTATTGCATCCTGTGCGCCATCCTCGGGCTCGCGCTGGTCTGGCTGCTGTTCGTCACGCCCTCGACGGCGCTGGCCCAGCCGAAAGGGCCGGTCAGCTTCATCAACGACGTGGCGCCAATCCTGCAGAAGAATTGCTTCGCGTGCCACGACGCCAAGAAGAAGAAGGGCAAGCTCGACATGACGACGTTCGAGGCCCTGCGCAAAGGCGGCAGCAAGTACGATCCGATCGCGCCGGGCAAATCGAAGGAGAGCTTGATCGTCGAGCTGGTGAGTTCGAAGAACAAGGACCGCATGCCGCCCCCGGACCTGGGCGACGCGTTGAAGCCGGAGCAAATTGCCATCATCGCGAAGTGGATCGACGAGGGAGCGAAGCTCGACGCCGGCGTCGAGGCCAAGACCGACCTGGTGCGCGAGCTGCGCATCCGTTATGTGCCGCGCCTGCCGGACGCTGCTTACAAGTTCCCCGCGTTGATCAACGCCATGGCCTTCACGCCCGACAGCAAGAAAGTCGTCATCGGCGGCAACCACGAGTTGACCGTGTGGGACGCCGCGACCGGCAAGCTCCAGCGCCGCATCTTCACTCGTGCGGAACGCGCGATGGGAATGCAGTTTTTGCCCGACGGCAAGCTCGTCGTCGCCGGCGCTCGTCACGGCCAGGAAGGCGACGTCCGCATCTACAACATCAACGCCGGCACGCCCAAAGATTTCGGCGGTTTCCCGGCGGTCGACGGCGTCAACGACAAGACGGTGCTGGTCAAGGAACTGCTCCAGGTTGATGACACCATGTGGGGCATGGCCATCAGCAACGACGGCAAGAAGATTGCCGCCGGCGGCTGCGATCGCATTGTCCGCGTCATCGATATCGCCACCGGCAACATCGAGCACGCCGTCGAAAATCACGCCGACTGGATTCTCGGCGTCGCCTTCACGCCGGACGGCAAGGGCCTGGTCACTGCGAGCCGCGACAAGACCGCCAAGGTCTGGGACCTCGCCAACAAAGAATCGCTGCTGACCTTCCCCGATCATCAGAACATCGTCTGGCACGTGGCGACCACGTCGGACGGCAAGTTCGGCTTTTCCGCCGGCGAAGACGGCCAGATCCGCCAGTGGCAAGCAACCGACTCCGCCAAGGCGATCGGCAAGGCGACCAAAGCACTCGCGGGGCACGGCAAGGCGGTCTTCCACATCGCCTACCATGCCGATCCCAAGACGCCGCTGATGGCGTCGTGCAGCGCCGACATGACGGTGCGCACCTGGAACCCGGTCGCCGGCGCCGCGCTCAAGACCATGCCCGGCTTCACCGACGCGGTCTGGGCCGTCGCCATCAGTCCGGATGGCCAGTTGGTAGTCGGCGGCGCCGCGAATGGCGACGTCCGCGTGTTCAAGACGTCGGACGCAAGCCTGGTGGTGAACTTCAACGCCACACCGGGCTATGTGCCGGCGAAGGTGGAGACGCCAAAGAAGTGATTGAGCTGCCGCGAAGAAACGCAAAACGCGCAAAAGGAGTGAGTCTGTGAAGCACTCTCTTTGCGCGTTTTGTGTTTTCGCGCCAGGTCATGCCTGGAGCAACGGTGAGCGCTCGACAAGCCAGGCCGTCGTATGTTCGATGAGAACGACGTCCTGGTTGGCGACTTGTTTTTGTTCGAGAATCCAGCGCAGTTGGCAGAAGAAATCCTTGGCCTCGTCAATCTGCGGCGTGTAGACGACCATGATCGTGTGGCAATCGATGATCGGCCGTTTCGCGCCCGGCGGCGCCCACGAACCGTACCATGGCGGATGGCTTTCGGCAGCGGTCTCGGTGAAGCCTCTCATACAAGCGTGAAAAAGCTTGGCCAACAACTCGCGCTGGCTGTCAGTAAAGACCTCTCGACCCTCGGAAAGAATCGGAAGGAACAGCGTAAAGCGATAGACGAAACCGCCCAACGGAGGCGCGAGGCGACCTCGGTATGCGGCCCCAAGCGTTTGCAGCATTTCCTCAAGACCTGGTTCCTTTGCGCGATTTCTTGCCACGACTGGGTTCCTTTCCATTCGATTCGGCGGCGACGACACCGGCATCAACCAACGCCTGGTACTGTTTCGGATTAACGAGAAGAGACGGCTCCACCTCGTCGCCAACGCCTTGCCACGTGCCGCCGACACGGGTGAGAACGCCGATTGCCTTGACATATTGTTCTCGACTCGTCATACGTACCGCTGGCATGGGATTCTCCTTTGCTTGCGGGCTCCTTTTGTCATGTTACCATTCCAGCGAACAAGAGGAAGCCTCCGCGCTCATTTCGCGTCCATCTTCATCGTCGCCACTTGCTTCGCCACCGCGTCGGCCCGGCGTTCCACGTAGCTGCGCATCTCCGCCGGCGCGAACCAGCCGGCAACCATGTCGCCGAACGCGTCACGCTTCTCCTTGCGTTTGCCGACCGCCGTCTTCTCCAGAGCGAGAGCCTCTTTCGTCGCCTTCTCGATGGCATCGATGTCGGCCAGCAGCTTCTTCTTCGTGAACGCGCTACCCGCGATCTCCGCCAGCACCTTCTGATACTTTTCCTTCACCTCCGGCAACGCGAACAGCCGATCGATCAGCTTGAAGCGGCCTGGCACCGGCCTCAGCAGGTTCTGATTCGCCTGCTGATCGATCGAGCCCATGGCCGGGAACCCCGCGAACGAAATATCGAGGTCCCACGGCATGAACACCAGCTTGTCGGTCTTCGGATTGAGGTAGATGAAATAGTTGTGCCCCGTCGTGAAGAAGCTGTCGGTATTCGGCAGCATCGTCGTGACGGCGGTGAAGCGCAGGAACAGGTCGAGGTCGAGATAGCCGCCGATTTGCTTGGCGAACTCGGCATCCTCGGCCTTGTTGACGAGTTTGGCAAACTCGATGACGCGCTGCGCTTCCTTGGCGGTTGCCTCGCGTTTGGGAAGATAGCGCTTCTTGTATTTCTCCCAGTCGTCGCCGAGATAGTCGATGCCGCGCATGCGTTCGGGCTTCATCAAGAGGCCCTTGCCGTTCTTGAAGTGATTCTTGAGAAACGACTTGTCCACGTGCTCGATGAAGGTGTAGAGGCCGACGAATTCCTTGTCGTGCTTGCCCGGCACGGTGAGCGTGACCTTGACGAAGGCGGTGCGCGGCGCCGGCACCCCGGCGCCGCGATAGACGGCGTACGCCAGCGCCTCGCGCATGCGCGAGGCATCGACGGCGCCGGCGTTGAGCGTGATCGTCTTCAGGCCGTGGAAACGCTGCTCGTCGTCATAGTGATCCAGCTCGATCTTGAGATTGCGCTTGAGCATCTTGTCAGTGGAGACGTAGCTGCCGTTGCCCTTGTAGCGCAGGCCGACGTTCTTGTAGATCTTGCCGCCGGCATGCAGGTCGGCATGGGCCCAGGGGAACTCGATGCCGAAACCGGAGGTCTTGTGCCATTCGAACGGTTCTTCGCCCTCCTTGGCCACGGGCCGCTTGGGCGCGAACAGCGTCATGCCGGGAATGATGGCCTGCATCCGCTCCCATTCGCGCGCGGTGAGCTGGAGGTGGAATTCGTGGACCTTCGCCAGGCCGAAGGTTTCGTCGTTGTTCTGAGCGAGGGCACTCGGCACGACGAGAAACAGAATCGCGAGACACGTTACCAGACGAGCGGGCATGGATGGGAACTCCTCTTTCTGCCGCTTGCGGCTTAGCGTTCGTATGACGCCACGCGAGCGCCAAGCCGCAAACGGCAACAACGGCGCTGTCCAATTGATTCTGCGGAAAGAGGGCACAGGTTTCACGAAAAAAATCATGAATTCGCGCGAACAGGCGTTGCTCTTTTTTGGATCGTCCCCTAAAATCGCAGTGACAACTTGGTTTTCGGTATCTTATCGAGAGTGGCTGAGGGAAGGGCCCGTTGAAGCCACAGCAACCGGTCGCAACCTTGCGATGCTGGTGCTAACTCCCCCCGGTTTGTCCGGGAGAGATAAGATCGTGCCCCGCACGCATTTTTCTCTACCAACCCCCAAGATACCTGCCGGTTGATGGAAACGTTTAGCCGCTCGCCTTTGGCGAGCG
>JACQFG010000178.1 GCA_016200155.1 Planctomycetota bacterium
CTTCAGGACGACGCGCTCCTTGTTGTCCTCGACGAGGATGCCGTTGATCACCTGGCCCTGCTTGGTGTTGACAATGACCGATTGATAGCCGGCCCCGATCACCAGCGACGGATCGAAGATGTTCGACAGAAGCTGATCGAAATCGCTGCGGCCGTTCGAGGTGATGTCGGGGCCGACGTCGACGCCTTCGCCGTAGATCTTGTGGCACTGGCCGCACACCTTCTTGAAGACGGCGACACCCTTCTGCGGATCGCCCGGCGTCTTCTTGAACAGCTCCTTCATCGATGCGGCCACGTTCTCGCGCTCCGGACTTCGGCTATCGCGCGGAGTGCCCCAGTGTTTCTCGACCAGCTTGATCAGCTCCGCATCCTTGGTTGCGAGAAGGCGGCGGGCCTGGTTGACGTTGACGACGTCCTTGCCGATCTTCTTGGCGGCGATCTCCTTGAACAGCGACCTGGCCCACGTCGGTCTTTGCGTCAAGAGCTCGATCGACTTGGCCCGCTCGTCGGCATTGAAGCCTTGATAATTCTCGATCACGCGCGCGCCGACCCACGGCTCATTGACGGCGGCGAGCCGGGTCAACAGGATCGCGCGAAACCCGACGCCGTCGTTGCCGTCCGGATTGGCGAGGATCTGCCCCACGGTCTTTTCGAGCCGTTGACTACGGCCCGAGATGAGCGCATTGAGCGAGCCCAGTTTGTCGCTGGCGGTGTTGTCGTTTTCCAGGTCGCGGACAACCAGGTTCTCCCATTGCTTTTCGCCGAGCGACACGGACAGGTAAACACCGCGGTGCTTCAGCACATGTCGGTTTTCCTCGTCGGTCAGTTTCTTGATGAGCGGCGCGACCTTCACCTTGAAGTCGGCCAGTTGTTTGTCCGACATCTCCCCGCTCTGCACCTTGGTGATCAACGCGCTGAGAACGGCTATCCCAGCATTGAACTTGGCCGTCGGAACCCCGTTGGCCGGCAGGGTGTTGACATAGGCGATGACCGCCGCCGGATCGCCTGACGGGTTGCTGAGGATGCGATCGATGGCGCGCGGCAATAACTTGACGAGCCCCGGCGCAGTTCCGTGATCAGCCTTGGCGGCCATATCCAGAAAGCGTTCGCTGTCTTTCTCCAGCAGCGGGTGAAGATTTTGCCAGACGATGTGCGGAATCAACTTGTCGTCGCCGCAATGGGTAAGCACCTCGAAAAGGATTGGCAGGGCATCGACGTCCTTGATCTTGGGGATGGCGATGGCGACCTGAAGCTGCACATCGCGCGATGGGTCCCTTGCCAACGCGGCGACCTTGTCTCCCCAGTCCCGATCCGGGTTTTTCCGGTCGGTCGCCAAACGGACCGCCCAGGCGCGAACGATGGGGTCCTCCTCGCCAATCCAATATTGAGCACTCAGAGCAATCCACAATGCGTGCAAGCGGGCCTTGCGCGGATTCTCGACAAACGGAATTGACGGATCCTTGCCATCCTTGACCGTGGGATTCTTGACGAGCGTCGCCAACAAGATCCACGTGCGCTGTTGCCGATCCCGTTCCGCCTCGGTCGATGCTTTCGCCCACTGGCGTTCCGTCAAGATTCTTTGCGCGGCCTCGCGGTAGAAAACGTTGTTATGTCCGAGGCGTTTGGCCAGCACCTCATCGTTCTCCTTGGAGAGATCAACCGTTCCCGCCGGCTTGTAATCCTTGTACACGACGCGATACAGCCGGCCGTTGACGCGATCGATGCCGGCGGGGTCGCGGTTGGCGTCCTGGTAGCAGTGGTAGCGGTCGTACCAGTCGAGGATGTACATGCAGCCGTCGGGGCCGACCTTTTGCGCGACCGGCATGAACCAGGCGTCGTTGGCGATGAGGAAGTTGCTGCCGGGGCCGACGCCTAGCGCCCCTCCCCGTTTAGCGCCCGCAGGTTCCTTGGAACTCAGTTGTCCCACAAGCCCCGGTTTCGCGAAATACGTCGAGCCATCCTTTTCCAGTTGATCGCAGTTGATGGCCCCGCCATGGATGTTGCCCATGTACATCTTTTCGCGATACTCCGGCGGATAAGCGTCGCTGTCGAACCAGCACAGGCCGCAGTAGGCCGCCTTTTGATGCTTGTGCTTGACGATGGAGCCGATCTTCCAGGTGTAGGGCGGATACGCGCCGCCCTGGCGATGATAGTAGCCGGTCTCGGTGAGGTGCCAGAGGTGATCGATGACGCAGGCGCTGACGAAGGCGTCGCCGTTGTCGTTGAAGGCGAGGCCCCAGGGATTGCTGGTGCCTTCGCAGAATATCTCGAACTTTTTGGTCCTTGGATGGATCTTGAAAAGAGCGCAGGTGAAGTCAAAGGTCTTGCCGTCCTGCTTGACGACGCTGCGATTGAAGACGCCGTTGAGGCCATAGAGCCAGCCGTCGGGGCCCCAGGTCAGCGAGTTGGGCAGCTCGTGCGTATCGAATCGGCCAAAGCCGGTGACAACGACCTGCGGCTTTCCCAGTTTAGCGTTCGCAAAATCCTCAAAGGGGTAAAAGAGAATATCCGGCGAGTTGCAGACCCAGACGCCGCCGTGGCCGACGGCGATGCCGGAGGGGATATTGAGGCCGTCGATGACGGTGGTGATCTTGTCGAACTTGCCGTCCCCCTTGGTGCTTTCGAGCAGCTTGACCCGATCCTTGCCGGGACCGGCAGCGCGTTTCGGATACTCGATCGACTCGGTGATCCAGATTCGGCCACGCTCGTCGAACGTCATCGCCACGGGGTTGACGATGTCCGGCTCCGCAGCGACCAGCTCGACGCGAAAGCCGGGCGGGACTTGCATCTTCTTCAGCGCTTCCTGCGGCGTGAGGGCAGGGCCAGGCGGTTTGTCCTGTGCGTGGGGGAGGACTTCCTTCTTTTTCGCGTCCTTGTCCTTCGCGGTAGTGTCGAGGTTGACGAAGAGGATCGGCATTGCGAACAACGCGACGAGGATGAAGAGGCGGGTTTTCATGGATGCCCCCGGTTCTGGTTGGTGATTGCGAACATTGTATCATCATCTTCGTACAAATCGACGGCCCGGGGATCGTTCAGTAGTGTCTCAGCTTGTCGCCTTTCGCTCCGCGAAAGGGCGTCCTTTCGCGGAGCGAAAGGCGACAATACGGCAAACTGAGACACTACCTTTCACCGCAATGCGCTCCCGTCGAAAAGCCCAGTTCCCGGTAGTGGGTAGTGGGTACTGGGTAGGCAGTAGGAAGGTGTCCCGGCACACGGGAAATCCTTGGCGGACGAATCCCCACCGCCCCGACCCCCTCGTTAATTGGGAATTCCCCCCTCACGCAAGCCCCAACCATTTCGGGCCAACGCGGTTACACCGAGGGAAGGAATTCCCACATCAGGACATACAATAACTTCAGGCTGGGAATTCCCTGTCGTCGCAGCGCAATCGATTCACGAGCCAAAACGGAAGGCTGGCCACCGGAAGTTGTCGCCATGACCATGCGTGTCTTCCTCAGTTCGACTCGTGAAGATCTCAACGCGGATTGCCGGCCCAGCGTCGTCATCGGCGTGCAGTTCGGCGAAGCCGAGCTGGTCGAGATGGATTCGTGGGATGCCGCCCATGAAGATCCGATCGTCCTGTGCCAGTGCAAGATTCGCGACCAGAGCAGCCATTACGTCGGCCTGTTCGGCCACCGCCGCGGCTGGGCGCCCGACCTCCTGGGCAGGTCGATCACCGAGGCGGAATACGATTGGGCCGTGGAACATCGCGGCTTGCCGAACATGGCGGTGCTGCTGCCGTTGGTGGGGACCGAGCTGGACCTGATCCTGCGTGAGCGTGCCAGGGATCAAGCGCCGGCCGACGATCTGGCCCAGAAGGCTTTCCTGACCCGGGTGAAGCAGAGGACGTGCCAGTTTTTCGCCGACCTGCGCGACCTGCAAGGCCGCACGCAGCGAAGGTGCACGTCATGGAAGTACGGCGGGTTGCGTGCGATGGCGGCCATGCCGGCCGCGCCCCCGCCCCCGGTGACTCGGCCACGCCCCACGGACGCCGATCTCGCCGGGCTGGGTCGCCGGCGCCATGCCAAGGAGTTCGGCGAAACGCTGGAGTTGCTGGCCGGCCTGCCCGCGCCGCACGTCGCGGGGTTCCTCATTCACGGGCCGCGGGGACATGGCCATGCCGCGCTGGTGAGCCGGCTCCGGGGCGAAGTTGAAAATACGTCGCACGTTCCGCCTCGCCATGTCGTTCTCTATCTCGACGTCACGCATCGAGGCAAAAATCAGACGACTCTCATGACCAGCCTGGCCAAGGGGCTGGGGCTCGATGCGGTCGAAACGCTGGAGGACCTGACGCGGGACCTCAACGCCGTCCTGCAGACCAGCGATGTGATTGTCGAGATCAGCCAGGCTCAGAAATTTGACGGCGGACTTGCGAGCCTGATCGCGCATTTTTGGCGGCCATTGGCGGCGGGGATCAACCAGCCCTGCGCGGGCCGCCTGATCGGCCTGATCACCCACGTCGACGAAACCACCCCGGCGGCCACGGGACTTCTGCAAGCGACGCCCTCGGCCGACGGCGCCTTCGATCCCACCGCCGTCATCTGCTTGCCTCGGCTCGACGCCTTCACGCGCGGCGAAATCGCTCTGTGGACGCCGAAGTGGTTTCGGGATCACGCGGCCACGACCGACTACATTTTCGCCGAGACTCGAGGCCACCCGGCCGACGTTTACAATCTGCTCAAACATGACGCCCTCTGGACCGACTGAGAAAGGCCAACATGGAAATCAACCGATATCGCGGCAGCGGCGCGGCGCCCGGCGGGGATGCGGCCCAGCGTTTTCCGTATGTGGCCGACGAGCCGCTCGTCAAGGTCGTGAACATGGCGATCGTGCTGCGCCGGCCTCTGCTCGTGAAGGGACCGCCCGGCTGCGGCAAGACCTGCCTGGCGCCGGCCATCGCCCATGAACTCGACCTGCCGCTGCACGAGTGGTACGTCAAATCCACGTCGCGCGCCCGCGACGGGCTCTACACGATCGACGTGCTGCGCCGGCTACAGGATGCCCAGATGGGCCAGGCCAAGGCGCAAACCCTCCTGCCCTACCTTCGCTTCGGACCGCTCGGCGAAGCGCTCCGCCAGCGCGGTGAGTCCGTCGTCCTCATCGACGAAATCGACAAGGCCGACATCGATTTTCCCAACGATCTGCTTTACGAGCTGGACAAGCAAGAGTTCACCATCGACGAGCTGGACGAGCGCCAGATTTCCGACGAGGAGCGCACCGCCGGGTTCCAGCGCACCTACCGTGCCGAGCGTGCGCCGATCATCGTCATCACCAGCAACGACGAGAAGGAATTGCCGGACGCCTTCCTGCGCCGCTGCCTGTTTCACTACATCGAATTCCCGGCCGCCGATCGCCTGACGCAAATCGTTCAGGTCAACACGGCCGGCCTCAACCTGGCCGAGGCGCTGGTGGCGAACGCGATCAGCCGGCTGCACGAACTTCGCGCCGTGGGCGGACTCCGCAAGGCGCCGGCAACCAGCGAGCTGATCGATTGGCTCAAGATTCTCCACCACTGGAACGTGCCCGTCGAATCCTTGAAGAAGGACGCCCCGCTCACCGAATTGCCCTACTGGCAACTTCTCTTCAAGCATCAGCAAGATGTCCAGGCCGTCGCCCGGCACGGCAGCGCGGAGGCGCCCGCATGACCACTGGACCTCTGCTCGATCTGTTTTACGAGCTGCGCCGACGCAACCTCGTGCTCGGCGTCTCGGAGTACCTCGCGGCTCTGGAGGCGCTGGCGCTCGGGTTCGGCATCGGCTCGCGCGCGGAACTCTGCTGGATGTGCCAGGCGCTCTGGTCCAAGTCGCCCGAGGAACACGAGCAAGTCGTCCTGGCCGTCGATCAGACGCTGCCGGCGGCGATCACGCAGTCCGAGCTGGACGAGCTGTCACGCCAGGCCGACGAGGAATTGCGAAAACGTGCGGGCGACAGCGAACCAACCGCCGCCCCGAAACCCGACGCACCGGTCGAAGCGCCCAAGCAGGAGATCGCCGAGGAATCGCCGGGCCAGGTCGAGCTAGCGCCGGTGGCAACGGCATCGGCGGACACGCCGCTGCTGCCGCGCTCGGCGGAAGACGCGCGACGGGGCGGCGGCGCCCACTTCGACCTGATCGGCGAGCTGCCGGTGCCGCGGCGTTACATCAAGCGAGCCTGGCGGTACGTGCGGCGCATGCAGCGCGTCGGCCCGGCCGTCGAACTCAACGTGGAAGCGACCGTGACCCGGCGGTATCGCGAGGGGGTGCTGGTGGCGCCGGTGCTCGTGCCGCGCCGCCGTAATCTCGCGTCGGTGTTGCTGCTCGTGGATGAAGGGGGCTCGATGGTTCCCTTCCGCCCTGCGACCGCGGCCCTGATCGAGTCGGCTCGGCAGAGCGGCTTCTCGCGAGTTGACGTGTGTTACTTTCATGACGTCGTCGCTGCCCGGGTGTATCGCGATCCGGGACTGCGCACGGCGGTCCCGCTCGATGTCGTTCTGCGCCCGTTTGCCGGCGGCGGCGTCCTGATCATCAGCGACGCCGGCGCCGCACGGCGCCGCTGCGAGGAAGACCGAGCGGAAAAGACACGTCAATTCTTGGCGAGCATGCGGCCGATGGCGCCGCGCATTGCCTGGCTCAATCCCGTGCCGCCGTCGCGCTGGCCGGCGACGACGGCCGAGTTCATTCGCCGATCGGCAAACGTGCCGATGTTCCCGTTCGAGCGGGGCGGACTCGATTCAGCCATGGATGTTCTGCGAGGTCGAGGCGCCTGATGCCCGCACCCAAAAAACCTGATTTTGCACCCGCCGCGTGGCGCGATGAGCCGATGACGCGCGTGCTGGAGTTTGCGCGCGGATTCGGGCCGGCGCATGCCGCGCTGGCGATGCACGCCGCGGTGCCGCTGGGGCTGACGCCGGAGCTGCTGCACGTCATTCGCCTGAACCTGGTGCGCTTCGCGCCGTGGATTGCCGAGGCCGACTTGCTGCTGTCGCGTGTTTGTCAGGACGTCGGCGGCGGCTTCTATCAGATGGATGCGGAGGTTCGCGAGCTTCTGCTGGAGGAGCTGCGCAGCGACCCCGCGTTCGGCGAAGGCCGGCTGCTGGAGGTCGCCGAGCTGATGCTGGCGTACGTCGCCCGCAGCTTGCGGGGAACGCGCGATGCCGAGGCGCGGTCGTTCCTGCTCGTCCAGGAATGGACGGCGCTGGCGTACCTGCAGCCGGCGCTGGCGGCGCGCTCGATCGCCGCCGCCCTCAAGGATGGCCTGAGCGCCAACCGCGGCGCCGATGCCCTCCGCGTCGCCAGCCTCGCCCAGGCCCTCGCCGCCCCGTTGCACGCCGAGGAGGAGGTGCTGCTCTACGCCGCGGGTGTCGAGAAACTCGTCACGGGCCAGATCTCGCTCGGCGTGCGTTTTCTCGAAGCCCTGGGGCCAGCGGACCAGCGGCACGAGGTCCACGGCGTACCGTTGCCATCAGCGGACGAATGGCGCCGATCGGTCGAGAAACGTCAGCCGACTTCTGGCCGTGGCAGCGGTGCCTCCTCGACGCCAGCGACCGAAGCCCCCCCCGGCGCCTGGGAGTTCTACGTTCTGGAAGACGGCAAGACCATCAAGGAGGGCGTGTTCCGCGGCACTCTTGAGATCGGCAGACAACAAGGCCTCGGGATTGAAGCCGAAGCGTTCCTGTCGCACTTCACTCCCCAGGAGAACCTGACTCGGCTGATCGTGGCACACAACAATGAATCGGGCATCTCTCGGCGTGCAGTCGACATCGAATCACTGCCCGACGGCAATGCCGAGGTAACCAACCTCAGCGTATACAACCCCGTCGAACTCGAAAGCGGCACGATGACCCGTTCGCTGCCAGCGGAGGAATCGATCTGTTTGCCGCCGCCCATCACGATCACGTTTCGAGGCCACGACACGAAGCGATTGGTGCGCGTGCAACCCGCGGGGATGCCGAAGCCGAATCTCGCTCTGTCCAGCGGTGGCGATTCGGGGCTGTGCTTCACGCTCTACATTCCAAAGACCATGCGGCCCCGAAAGCGATACACCGCTCTCGTCTTCGTGCATACCGAGGACTACACGACGGCGCTGATGGACACGTCCATGTTCGACAAGGAGGCCAGGGATCGCCTCGGCGCCAACTACGAAACGAATTATCAATGGACCACAGAAGACACCAAGAAGCTCGGCGCGGCAAATATCGACGACGTTCGTGAGTTGACGCTAACTCCTGACCTTGTCGGCATCGAATGCGATCCACCGCAACGGACCATCCAATACGCCGCCGGCGCAACTTCCATCGCAGAGTATCGGCTGCGCACCACCGAAACCTCCGAGAAGGAATTACTGCAACGCCTGGAAATCTACCACCAGGGTCTGATCCTCGCCGAATTTCGCGTTTCGATCCGCGTCGGCGTCACCGGACCGGTGAAAATAAATGTCTCCTATCGCCTGCGCGACGTCCCACACCATGCGGAACGGCTCATTGACTTGCTCGTCGCTCGTTTCGGCGTGGGAGCGGTGGCAAACGTCGACTCCGCGAAGGAATCGATCGAGAATTGCGACGTACTGGTTGTGGTGATCGGCAATCAATGGCAAGAAGGCAATCCGATCGCCGAGCCGCAAGATCACGTTCGCCTGGATATCCGCAGGGCCCTGGAGCACGGCGCCACGATTATTCCGGTGCTGATGGATGACGTACGGATGCCGCCGCCGAACGAGTTGCCGCCGGATGTCCGTGACCTCACGTTCTACAACGCTCGTACGTTGCGTGCCGATCCGGATTTTGATCGTGACGCCGAACGGGTGATCCAGGCAATCGAGATGGTCGCGCCGAAGCCGGCCGTGGCCGCTGCCGCGAAACAGCATCGCAAGATTTACGCTTGTTACACGCACAAGGATCGGGACATTGTCCTTCAGTTTGAACAGTTTGCGAAGACGCTCGGCGATGAATACTTGAGAGACATGACGTCGCTTCGCGCCGGGGAAGCATGGGATGAGCAATTCAAGCGGGTGATCGATGAAGCGGACCTATTCCAGCTCTTCTGGTCGAAGAACGCGGCGGCTTCAAAGTATGTGCGCGCGGAAGTCGAGTATGCCCTATCGTTGAAACGGGACAACTTCATCCGGCCTGTCTACTGGGAGGAACCGCTTTTCACCGAGGGCATGCCCGTGGAGCTGCAGCGGGGGCACTTTCAGCGAATCGCGCCGCCGACCGCGAGTCAGCCCGAGGAACCTCCACCCGCGGCGCCGGAAGAAAAAGCGGCGTCCCTGCGGGTATTCGTGTCCGGCACGCAGCGCGATTTGGGGCCGTGCCGGGAAAGGGTGAGAGTCGCCCTGCTGAAAATGGGGCATGTAAACGTCGAGCTGGAAGGTTGGGCCGAGACCAAGGAAACGCTGCTCACGCTGGGCAAGCAGAAGCTGGCTCAATGCGACGTCTACGTCGGAATCTTCGCGTGGCGCTACGGCTGGATTCCGCCCGGCGAGGACAGGTCGATCACCGAGCTGGAGTACCGGGAGGCACGACGGCTGGGCATTCCGACCTTGATCTTCCTGCTCGACGAAGCGGCGCCGTGGCAGCCGGAGCATATCGATACCGATCCGTCGCGCATCAAGGCGCTTCGGTCGGAATTGCGGTCCGCCCACGTTGTGGCAACGTTCTCGACGCCGGACGACCTCGCGCTGACGGTGATGCAATCGCTTCACAATCTCAAGTCAACACCGAGGGCGCCGCGCGTGTTCATTTCCTGTTCCACGCGGGACAGCGAATTCGTCGAGCGCGAAATCGGTGCGCCGTTGCGGAACCATGGCGTGCGACTCTTGTTTGCCGAGGAAACCATCGGGAGTGCGGACTGGGGCGGAGAGGTCCTGAAGGGCCTCGAATCGACCGACTGGTTGCTGGTCGCGATGTCGCCGGCGTCGGTCGCGTCGCAATGGGTGAAGACCGAAGTGCAGTTTGCCTTCGATCGCAAGATACGCATCCTCCCGGTCATGATTCAGGATTGCGACCCGAGCGAATTGCATTTATTGCTTTCGACAACCCACCGTCTCGATTTTCGCAAACCCGGCATTACGGACCGGCGCGCCCTGCTCAAGGTCTTCAGCATCGAGTCGCGCGAAGTTGAACCCGACCCTGAACTCAGCCGCGAGGCCCTTGAGGCAAACGGCCGCGCCGAGGTGCTCAAAGCCCTGGAGCGTTATGACGAGGCCCTCAACGCTTACGATGCCACCATCGCTGCCCATCCCCAAGATGTCGTGGCGAAAAACGGCCGCGCCGAAGCCGCGCCGAAGTTCTCAAAGCCCTGGAGCGTTATGACGAGGCCCTCAACGCTTACGATGCCACCATCGCTGCCCATCCCCAAGATGTCGTGGCGAAAAACGGCCGCGCCGAAGTGCTCAAAGCCATGAAGCGCTATGACGAGGCCCTCAACGCTTATAATGCCGTCATCGCTGCCCATCCTCAAGATGTCGCGGCGAAAAATGGCCGTGCCGAAGTGCTGAAAGCCCTGGAGCGTTATGACGAGGCCCTCGAGGGTTACGAGGCCGTCATCGCTGCCCATCCCCCAGGTGTCGTTGCGAAAACCGGCAGCGCCGAAGTGCTCAAACCCCTGGAGCGCTTTGACGAGTCCGTCGCCGCGAAAACACCGCCTGCCGCACAAGGCGCGCCGCGGCCTGCGGGCAATCAACTCACGTTTGCCGTTCACGGCTTTGTTCAAACAGGCAAAACGTCCTGGCAGATGGCGCTTCACGCACAAATCAACGATCAACGGGGAATTCCCGACGGCATCCAGCTCAGTGTCACTCCTTCGGACTACCAGGCTGCGTTCGACCGAAACGCAAGTTCATCACCAGAGGGCAGCGTGTTGCTGCCGCCAACCAGCGGGCTTCAAAGCGAACAGACCTTCCAATTCCGTGGCCGCAGCGGATCGTTTCACCGCGCCTTGTCCGCTCAGGTCACGCTCGCGCGTATTCCCCTCGACGACGCCCTGAGCAGGCAGACTCAATCCATCGACGGCCTCGTGTACTTTCTCGATCCCGATGGGGACGATCAAGGCGCAAAGGTGCTCGAAGGGCTCTACAACCTGGCCAGCAAGAACCGCCTGCCAATCGCGGTGTGCTTGTCGAAAATCGACCGGTTCGAAATGCGAAACCTTCCAGGCAATGCGGCCGCCCTGCTCGCATCCTTGCGCTCCACTGCGGAACAGCCGATTACCCTCGAGCTGTTGAAACGCCGATCCGAGATTTGCGAGAAAATGATGCCCAACCTCTATCCCGGCCGGGTGCAGCAACTCCTGAATGCGCAATACGACCGGGTCCTGTTCTTTCCGATGACGGCCATGGGCCTCGATCAATCCCGACGCAGCGACACAAGCCTGCGAAACCTGACCAGAAACTTCTTCGGCGCTCTCGAACCGCTGCTCTGGCTCCTCGACATGAACGACTACCGTGCTCTGAAGTAGTCAACTCCATTCCGTTCACGGCCCCTTCACCTGTACGCCCTTCTTCTTGAGTGCTGTCTCCAGCGCCGCGCGGTCGATTTTCGTCGGATCGATCAACGCCGTGACGCGGC